>CAZEFU010000328.1:0-2565 GCA_964511515.1 uncultured Wenzhouxiangellaceae bacterium | reverse complement strand
TCACAAAGAGTTCTCAACGGCATCCCTAAGCGACCACACTACGGGCTTGATATCGCGGCAGTTACTGGCACCGAGATAATGGCGCCAGCAGCAGGAATAGTCACACTAGCAGAACCTGACCTCTACTATTCAGGTGGCACAATTATTATTGATCACGGACAGGGCTTAAGCTCCAGCTTCCTGCATTTAAGTGAAGTCTCTGTGAGCACAGGGCAACGAGTGGAGCAAGCCGATATAATCGGCAAAGTTGGTGCCACTGGCCGTGCCAGCGGCCCCCATCTGGACTGGCGCATGAACTGGTTAAATCAGCGGGTCGACCCACAGCCCCTACTCCCTGAGAGGAACAAGTGAACATGCTCAGAGCAATAAGCTGCGCAATCTTGCTACTGCTGCTCAGCGCCTGCGCTACTCAGAAAATTGATGAGCAGGAGAGCAGCGAAGCCAAGCTTGCTGCAGATGCGCTTAGGCAGTTGGAAGTTTTCCTGCCCGGACACTATTCTAACTTCGCCCAACACTGGCAAGATAACAAACTCGCACTTCGCTTACTTGATATCAGCCTGCTTCTGCTTGAATCAGATCAAGCCTGGTTTTTAAGTCAGCAGCAAGATACCAACTCAGGTGGTAATACCCAGCGCCAACAAATTCTGTTATTTAAAATAATTGGAAAAGATCGTCTCGAGCTTAGTTTTGCCCCTTTTCGTGGTGATGCTGGAGCTGCAATTCGAGCCATACGCAGCGCCAACCTCGCCTTCATTCCCGGCTGCGAAATGACCATTCATATTACTGCCACAGCTTATGCAGGTGAAACTTCAGCGCAAAACTGTCGCCTTCCCTCTGTAAATGGTGAATCTCCTGGCTTGGTAAAAGATATCAGTATTCAAGCCAACAGCATCACCATAGGCGACCAGCTAAGCCAGCACGGCACACCACTTGGACCTCCCAGTATCCAGCAGTTTCAGCGTAGCCATGAATATTCAGGCTGGGCCGGTGTGAAGCCAGCGCAAGCCGAATGGACTACATTGGCACCCTTCAGCTTGTACAGTGATGGACAAACAGTAGCTCTAGCAGATAATAACGGTAACCCCAGCGGCGTTAGCATCCGGCTTAGTCAGGTTCCATGGAAACGCGGCGAGAATATGATACTGCGTCTCGACCTTATCAATGAGATTACTGGCAAGCCCACCGCTTATGCCTTTACCGGAATAAACACTAGTAATATTGGGCTTAATCTTGGGCATGTTCAAATTGGTCTTGAACGTAGTTCTACCAAGTAGAGAAATCAAAACCCTTATCACAATATCGCATCACAATAATAATCCGGCCTTGAAATAGCAAAGATTATTCCTTCTGTTAAAATAATTAAACTTAGCTAAGTTCGTGTTCGATGAATGAATTGGCATACTAATGGAAAGACCAATGAAAATTAATTTGCACAAAGCAAGATCACAATTATCTCGGCTCGGCAAAATGGTTTGGCTGGGCGAAAAGGTTATTATTACAAAGGCTGGCAAACCATATCTTGATTTAATCCCACATAAGCCTGGAATGAAAACTCGCACGCCAGGTAGGTACAAAGATCAAATTAAAATAGCTGCCGACTTTTACAACACTCCAACGGAATTAAACAAGTCCTTTGAGTCTGATTTATGAGACGAACATCACTTGCTGCTCATGTTCTTTCGTGGTCGCTAGCAGATAGTGCAAGCTTGCCCCAATTACCCAGGCCAGCCCGAAGGACTGACGATTGTAACTAAAGATAGTTTTTTCAAAATACGGAGTCAAACTACTGGCTGCGGATAAATAAAGCGTTGAAATACTCTATTCCATACATCAATGTGGGTATTTAGATATATAAAACTGTTGAACTTTGACAAAACCTGCTAGTCTACTCCGCTGACATTTAATAAAATTCGAAATATTTGGTGAACCTTTGATTTCTCGTAAAAACTTGGCCTACATACTGATAGCCCTCATTGCAATGCAGTCTGTGGTTGTCGTGGCCGCTGATAATCATCAGCCGCACCCAAGTGATGAGCAACATCAGGCAGTTGACCAAGATACTGTGCATCAATCTCACGGCAAAACAGAACTATCCAAAAACGAGACAACTCCCCTGCAAAGTGGAGAATTTGACTGTCACCACTGCGGGCATTGCCATAGTCCAACTCAAATTGAATTTCAGACCAGCAACAATAACTTAAGCTTGGCAAATATTGACAGTCTCTCTGCTGATTACCTGTTTAACTATATCTCCAAACTGTTCACCCCGGCACTACGCCCCCCAATCTCCTAATCTCAAAATTTTCATAATTTCTGCTTACTGGCAGGCAGAAATTGCTTGGCAGCTACTGCAAAATTATGTAGCGATCCCCTGTATTTATTGTTTCTGTCTGCTCTTATGGCTGCCAGTCATGCATTAACTTATCAGTAAATAGCTCGCACTCACATTGATTAATAGCGTGCATTAAACATGCGCAAAAAACATAAGCAAACTGGATCAGAGACAATGACCAGCTGCATAAATGAGAATAAATTTATGACTAAGTACTTATTCAGATGTTTTAC
>CAZEFU010000327.1:0-2572 GCA_964511515.1 uncultured Wenzhouxiangellaceae bacterium | reverse complement strand
AATTCACCAAGGCTTGGCGCACGGCATCATCTGCATAGCCTTTCCAGGCATCATCAGCGAGCAAGCGTTGTTGGCCAAAGCGCCCTCCTCCACCTGCTGCTGCTACTTCGCGCCGACCATTTTCTTCAGCTATTACTTGCACATTAAGCCGAATCATTGGTCTTATATCACCAGCGTAGGTTCCATCAGAACCGACAATCAATATATTCTCATGGCTGGCAGATATCGATACGGTTACTTCCACCACTCTTGAGTTCAAGCTGCGGGTGTAGGCATCTATAGTTTTTAAAAGCTCTACTTTCGAGCTGGCATCGAGGCCTTTATATGGATCTGCGGCTGTGTATAAACTTGTGCTTTGGGTTTTTTGCCAAGCTTGGAGCTGATGATTTTGACCATGCCTGGCAATCGCTCTAGCCGTAGCGGCTGCTTGCATCAGTGCCTCGGGCAATAGTTCATCGGCATAAGCGAAGCCGGTTTTTTCGCCAGCAATTGCACGTAGACCTACGCCTTGATCTAAAGAGTGCCCTGCACTTTTCACAATTCCATCCTCCAGCACCCAACTTTCCGACCAGCTTTGCTGGAAATACAGATCCCCTGAGTCTATTGATGGACCCATTAACTGGTATAAAACCCGATGTAAATCAGTCTCCCGCAAGCCGGTTGGTTTTAATAACTGCCGCTCTATGGTGGCCAGCATTTCACTCATGGTTTATTCTTTCCTTTAGATCTCTGTAGTACAGATACATCCTCATCTGCAAAGTTGCTTGCGCGCATTTCTTCTTTATTGAGTTGAGTTATCACTGGGTCATCCCAACTTCCGGTGACAGTGTAAACTGCCTCGGCGGCTTTACCCAGTGATTTCCTAAATAAGGCCTGCAACGCCAAACCAGCTGCTGCACCTCCGGGGCCCGCTGCAATAGCACCTAATACCGGTAAAGTTGCACCAACGCCAGGGCGAACCCGAATTAATTGGTCATACTCGCGTTTGTTCATGTCTGTAGCACCATACATCAACATCTCGGCTGCCGGCGATTTCACTTTCATATTGCTGATATGGATAATGCCATTTTCAATTTCAAACTTCCCCTTGGCAGAATCAAACGAGAATCCTTGAGTAAACACATCGCGAAAATCGAACATCAATCTGCGCGGTAGCGCCTGTAAACTAATTAAACCTAATAACCTGCCTGCACCGGGATTTGCATCAATTAGACGCCCGTTTTTAACCGATAATTCCAGCTTGCCATTTAGGCTGGAGGATTGAAAAGCAATTGGAGAATTATCCCAGCCACCCTCAAAATCGACCACTGTTTGCCCACCTGTTACACCTGCATCAAAATCCAGAACCTGCATAAGCTCATCTATGCTCTCAGCAGAAATATGCAGCTTGAACTCAGAGTGTTGTTGGTCTTTTTCATTCTGTGTCCAATCACCGGTTGCGCTTAGGTGGACTGAATTAAAGTTTCCCTCCAAAGTCTCAAAGCGTAAACCATTTGTAAGCGGATAGGTTTCAATTCTTGTTTCCTTGAGGCTTAGGTGGCCAAAAGCGAATTCCCGAGCATATAAATGCATTGGCGGTATCTCGGCTGGGTTTATTTCCAACTTTGGCATTTCCTCTTCACTCGGTGGCAGTAACAAGCGGTCGAAGTCAGCAATCAGTGCTTTTCTGTCGCCACCAGGAAGTCGTATCCTGCCAGCCATTAATGCTCCTGAAAAAAGCGCCTCATAACTATCATTCAGATAGTTTATTTCTAATCTAGTATCAGGAATCTTGCGCCCTAGAAAGCTGAGCTCGCGGGCTTCAAAGGCAAGGTTCCCAGGTTCAATTACAGCTGATCCAGTTGCGACTGTATCGCCTGTTAGTATTCCAAGCCAACCATCCAGATCAAATTCCGGGGCAAACCCACCGATATCAAAATATCCCTTGCGTGGTTCGCCAACTGTATCGTCCCCCATAAGAATGCGCAGAGATTCCATTTGGCTACGGCTTGAATCAAGACTAGCTCTAAGACCAAGTCGGTCTCTGAATTTTACCACTAGCTGCCTATCAGGCCCTTGCAGGGGAATATGAACCTGCACTGGCCAACTTGCTGAAGATGGTTTAGCTAATGGGGCAGGAAATTTAATCTCCAACCCTTTTAGATCTGATTCCAAATCTAGATACAGAGGTATTGTGCCATCTGGTCGGCGCTTTTCAATAGTAATTCCTAACTCCCAGTCAGTAATACCGGAGAGATAATTATCAACTTCATTCGTTGCTGCAAATCTAAGGGGCAACAAGTTGGCGGCGCTTGATTCTATTTTCAATAAGCCTTGCAATACATTTCCATCAGCTTTCTCAGGCCCCGCTTGCATGCTCAGCTCTGCCTCAGCATCACCAAGAGTTGCAGTCATATTATTTATGCTTAAGCCATGATCTGACCAATTAAGAACCCCTTCCAGATTATCCAGCTGCACACCCCAGTCTGGTAAGAATAAGCTAGCTTTATCGAAATCAATCTGGCCACTAACATCAAACCACTTAGGCCGTTTATCCATGTAAAAAATCAACCTACCAGTGGTTTGGGCTGGT
>CAZEFU010000326.1:0-2577 GCA_964511515.1 uncultured Wenzhouxiangellaceae bacterium | reverse complement strand
TAAGTAAATGCAGTGGGAAGTTCCACGGCGAGATACAGGCGACAACTCCATGTGGCTGGCGCAGAGTAAAATTAACTACTCCGGGTGTGCCAGCATGTGATTCGCTGGCAAAATGCTCAGCTGCAGCTGCATAAAAGCGGAGGTTATCTATACTTCTGGGAATATCAATATTGCGAGAATTACTAATCGGCTTGCCATTATCTTGGCTTTCAGCTTGAGCAAACTCATCAAAGCGGCTCTCGATAGCAGCAGATAAACGGTAAAGGTGTTTTGCTCTGGCAGTAGGACTCAGAGATGACCAGGCTGGAAAGGCTGCGCTGGCGGCACTACAGGCGGCATTTACATCATCCTGTCCGGAAGCGGCTAATTGGGCATAAACCTCGCCCGTAGCAGGCTCATATACATCTAGCCACTGATCTTGCTTTGGGGCAATAAACTTGCCGTTAATAAAATTTTGAATTTTCACGCTATTCTCAAAGTGTGCTGGTTCTGCCTCCATCAACAGGCAGGTTTATACCGTTAATATAAGCAGCAGCGGGACTCGCCAGAAAAGCTATGGCGTTGGCAGCCTCGCTGGCATCGGCAAAGCGGCCTACTGGAACTGATGCGCGCATTTGCGTGGCAATTGTTGCGGTATCAAGCCCAGCTTTCTCAGCTTTAGCAGCGATAATTGCATCGAGCCGACCAGTTTGGGTAAAACCGGGCAGCATATTATTAACAGTAATGCCTTCCGGGCCAAGTTCAGCTGCCAGGGTTTTAGCCCAGCTAGCAACTGCGCCGCGAATGGTATTGGAAACACCAAGCCCCGGAATAGGTTGTTTGACTGAGGTAGAAATAATATTAATGATGCGCCCATAAGCTGCGGCGCGCATACCTGGCAGCAATGCTGCAAGTAAGACCTGGTTGCACAAAACATGCTGATTAAAGGCTTGTTGATATTCTTCCAGGCTGGCAGTGTGCGCCGGCCCGCCAGGTGGGCCACCAGTATTATTGATTAAGATCTGTGCAGGTTTATTGCTTATATGTGCGTTGATCTTCTCGGCCAAATTTTGTGGGTCAGAAAAATCTGCTGCCAAAATATAGTGTTCGTCAGGACGCTCAAGACTATTTCTGGCAGCTTCCAAGCGTTCTAAGTTGCGCGCAACTAGAGTAATGCTGGCACCATTTCTGGCTAGCTCTTGAGCGCTAGCAAGGCCAATGCCCTGGCTGGCACCGCAAACTACAGCGTGCTTTCCAATTAGTGAAAGCTCCATTTAAAAGTCCGCTCTGCCCGGGGTACGAGGGTAGGGGATAACATCACGGATATTAGATAAGCCGGTTATATATATTATAAGGCGCTCAAAACCCAGGCCAAATCCAGCATGGGGTACTGTTCCATATCTGCGTAAATCTCCATACCAGTCATAAGTTTCTGCATCCAGTCCATGATCTGCCATTCGCTGCTGCAAAATATCCAGGCGTTCTTCGCGCTGGGCACCGCCGATAATCTCGCCAATCCCTGGAGCTAGCACATCCATAGCAGCTACAGTTTTGCCGTCATCGTTCTGGCGCATATAAAAAGCCTTAATTTCATCGGGGTAATTCATTACAACTACCGGGCCTTTAAAGTGTTCCTCGGTAAGATAGCGTTCGTGCTCGGTTTGTAGATCCAGACCCCAGTTAACCGGGAACTGAAACTTTTTGCCCGAATTTTGCAAAATCTCAATCGCTTCTGTGTATTCGATGCGGGCGAATGGCTGTTCGATAAATGTTTCCAGGCGGGTGATAGCTTCTGGTTCTACCCGTTCGGCGAAGAAGGCCATATCATCTGGGCAGCGATCCAGAACTGAACGGAACACCGATTTAAGAAAGTCTTCGGCCAAATTGGCAAGATCATTTAGGTCTGCAAAGGCTATTTCAGGCTCCACCATCCAAAATTCTGCCAGATGACGGCTGGTATTGGAGTTTTCAGCCCGGAAAGTAGGGCCGAAGGTATACACCTTCGATAGTGCCATACAATAGGCTTCAACATTGAGCTGGCCAGAAACAGTTAAGAATGTTTCGCGCCCGAAAAAATCCTGTTGGTAATCAATATTGCCTTTATCGTCTGTAGGCATGTTCTGTTGATCCAGAGTGCTAACCCTGAACATTTGGCCGGCACCCTCGGCATCGCTGGCGGTAACAATTGGTGTGTGAATCCAGCTAAATTCATTCTTACTAAAATATTCATGAATAGCCATTGCCGCTGCATGGCGAACTCTGGTCATGGCGCCAAAGGTATTGGTGCGTGGGCGTAAATGCGCGACTTCGCGCAGAAACTCATAGCTGTGTTTTTTCGGTTGAATTGGGTAGGTATCAGGGTCTTCCACCCAGCCGAGCACTTCAATGGACTCTACCTGAATCTCAAAGCTCTGCCCGCGTCCACGCGATTCTACCAGCTTGCCATGACAACGCAAGGAGCAGCCAGTTGTCAGGCGTTTGATCTCATCTTCATAATTTGGCAGCTCTTTATCAGCTACCAGTTGGATAGGTGCAAAACAACTACCATCGTGCAGATTGATAAATGAAAAACCAGCTTTAGAATCACGCCGGGTGCGT
>CAZEFU010000325.1:0-2602 GCA_964511515.1 uncultured Wenzhouxiangellaceae bacterium | reverse complement strand
CTGGTTTCATCAGGAATATTACCGCCAACCATCAGCACCACTCCAAATTCGCCCAAGGTGTGGGCGAAACCTAAAATAGTTGCGGTAAGAAAACCTGCACGGCAATGTGGTAATACCACTTTAAACCAGGTTTTCCACCTGTTAGCACCAAGGCTCCAGGATGCTTCCAGCCAATCACGACCCATTGCCTGAAATGCATTGCTAAGTGGTTGCACCACAAAAGGCAGGGAATAAATCATTGAAGCTATGACCAGACCATTGAAACTAAATGCCAGTGGTTCACCAGTCCAATTTATCCACCATTTGCCAACAACACCATTGGAACCCATTGCCAAGAGTAAATAAAAACCCAATACAGTGGGCGGTAGAATTAATGGCAAAGCAACCAGTGCTTCCACCACAACTTTAGCGTAGCCGTTGAAACGCCCGCGCCCAGTTGATTTATCGTAGTCTTTACCAAAGGCTAGCCACCAAGCCAAAGGTGTGCCCACAAGTAATAAGCCGATTACTGTGACAGCAGCCAGCTTAAAACTCAGAATTAAGGGGCCAAAACCCGGAAACCAATCGATTATTGCTCTCCTATGGTTGAATAACCAGCTAAGCGAATTTTCCTCTGCACAGATTCAGATGCAAGATATTCTAGAAACCGGCGTGCCAGCTTCTGGTTTTTGGCCGATTTTAGTAACACAGCTTTTTGTTCAATTGGCGCATGATATTTGTCTTCAACCTTCCAACTACAGCCTGTTTGTTGACCCTGTAACCACTGTGATGCAGCAATAAATCCGGCATCAACACCACCTGCATGAACAAATGCATAGGTTTGACCTATGTTTTCTCCGCGTATAATTGTGAAAGATGGTGACTGGATAGCAAGATTTTCCAGGGTCTGTTTTGCGGCAAGGCCATAAGGTGCAATTTCAGGGTTGGCCATAGCCAAGCGTTTTAATTGCTGAGAATATAATAACTGTTTGCACATAGCCGTATCTACACTTGCTGCTGGTGACCAAAATACTAAACGCCCCAAGGCATAAACTATTTTGCTGTCGTCCACAGCATGGCCTCCTTCTACCAGCATGTCGGGGCGCAATGCATCAGCAGAAAGCAGTATATCAAATGGTGCTCCCTGGCGAATTTGTGCATATAACTTGCCTGATGAAGCACTGCTTATGCTTACTGTTGTACCTGTTGCGAGCTCAAAATCGCGCGCAATATCACGCGCCAGCGTAACAAAGTTGCTTGCTACTGCGACACGGGTATGGGTTGTTTCTGCTGGCAGTAAGGATGGTATGAGCAGAGAAACTAAAATTGATGCTGTAAAGCAGTATTCAGCCAAGCTTTTTAACATATCAAAATACTGTCCTGAAATAGTTGCGAAGATTGCACGAGATGTGGTCTCCAATACCCTAATTATAGTTTAAGACGGCAGCTATATGGTCAAACCTAAATTGTTGCTCAATTAAGCATTCTAGCCATTTTACTGCGCATTTTGCGCACTAATTGTGGGTCATTGGCAAGTTCAAATGCTGCTATCAGGCTGCGCTGGGCAAGGCCATCTTGGTAACTTTTATCTCGCTGCAGTAATTCCAGCAACAATTCCATACCAATAGCGTACGCACCGCTGACTATGGTGTGTGCTGCCAGCAGGTAGCGGGACTTATGGTCATCGGGGTTATTCTCTAAATTTTCTTGTAATTGCTCAATTGAGGGGGCATCGGTTAATGCCAAACTGAATTCTAAGGCACCTGCAAATGCCTGGCCTTCCATGCTTTCACGGGTTTCCAGTGGCAGCGAAGCCAGTAATTCAGAGGCAGCTTCTGCCTGTCCCATCTGCATTTGCACGCGCACCAATTGGAGTTTTAATTGTGTATCCTCAGGTTTTTCTGCCACCTGTTGTTGGATTAGCCCAAGGGCAAGTTCGAAATTTCGCTCTGCAAGTGCTTGCTCTATGCTTTCGCTAGGGCTAACAATAGCCTCGGGTAGGTGTGGGGTAATCTTTGCACGAATTTCAGATTCAGCTAATATCCCCATAAAGTGATCAACTACTTGGCCGTCTTTCAGTAGTAATACAGTTGGCAATGACTGTACTCCAAGTTGCCCGGCCAGAGCCTGTTGCTCATCGGCGTTGACTTTTACCAGCAAAAGTTGGCTAGAGAATTCAGCTGCCAATTTCTCCAAAATCGGCATCAATGTTTTACATGGCTCACACCAGTCGGCCCAGATATCCACCATCACCAATTTTGAGCTGGAGACATCTATCACATCGGTTTGGAAATTATCGCTAGTGCCGACAATTATATTTGTATTTGTGGTTTCCATTAAATCTCTCGAATAATTCCTATATATTATGTGTGGTTTGAATGCCTGCCTTTCAAGATGTCTAATGGGCTATGGCGATCAATTGCTTTTCCGGTTAGGCTTACATCCTGCTTAATATTTTAACGGATGATAGCTCAAGCATGAAAAAAGATACTCCAGATCGGCCCAAGTCTAAAGATATGTCGCAACTGCGTGAGCTAATCCCGTATGTGACACATTACAAGAAGTATATTTTCCTCGCACTATTATTTTTGGTTTTGGGTGCGGCAACAACTCTATATTTCCC
>CAZEFU010000324.1:0-2613 GCA_964511515.1 uncultured Wenzhouxiangellaceae bacterium | reverse complement strand
TATCGTGCACTCTGATCAGGGCTCTCAATACAGTAGTGATGATTGGCTGCGCTTTGCTCAGCTAATAACCTGGAACCCAGCATGAGCCACCGTGGCAACTGTTGGGATACTGGGAGTATTATAAGGATGGCTGATAGCTTTAGATTGACTCATGCTGGGATTGAGCAAGTGTCAACGCTGTTGCAGAATCATTTTTTAGTAGCCTGAAAAAGGAGCGCATCAAAAAGCGTATCTACAAAACCAGAGATCTCGCCAAGGCGGATGTGTTCGACTACATAGAAATGTTCTACAATCGTACTCGCCGACATAGCCATCTCGGCGGGGTTAATCCCGAGGCATTTGAACATGCCTCAAAATGAGGCGCTGAAATGTCTACGTTTTGGGGAAAGTCCACTACGGGAAAGCAGTTTAATTTATACAGTTTTACGAAGATGTGCGTCTATTATCGCATCACAAATCACATGTTAATACGTGTTATTATGTTTATGCATACTAGTCAGGAGAAATACTATGAAGAATTATTTGATGTTTGTGATGCTATTGATGGTGTCAGTTCCACTATTTGCTGGAGGTAATCATAAAGCCAAGAGTGTAAATAATCATAAAGCCAAGAGTATTGTATATGATGAGATGGAATGGCAAGAACTTACCCCGGGAATTTCAGTAGCGTCATTATGGAAAGATGAAAAAACTAATGATACTGGATTTTTGATGAAGGTTGCTCCTGGTTTTAAGGGTATAGCTCACGGGCATAGTAATACATACCAAGGCGTCACCATTCAAGGCACTTGGGAGCATATACTCAATGATGGTACTGAGTTTATTTTGCCAAAAGGGTCATATGCCCTTCAGCCAGGTAAAGATATTCATTCCGATAATTGTGTCAGTGAGGTACCATGTATTTTACTTATCCACTTGGCTGATGGTTATGATTTTTTTCCTGCCGAAGATCAATAGAATAAACAAGTGTCAGAATGCTTGGGTACTGACACGAAAGAGTTAGAAAAGTGCCTCATATATTTAGCGACCTTTCTCATTAATTCTCACGCCATTTGCAGCAAAGCCTCTTGTCTCCTATATCTCTATATATTGAGAGACAATAGGCTTTGCCGTAAATACTTGATCAGCAACGGTGTTGGTTAAAAAATAACCAGCGATATCAACAGCTAGTCATTTACGGATCAAAAACCCCCTATCTAAGCTGTAGTAACTAGATAAATGGTGGTTTTTACCAAACCATACTTGCTTTATAGTTTTCAGCTATAAAGCGAGTGAGATATTAATTTCGCCATGGACGGGGCGGTGCTATATATACTATTTAGAATTACCCTATCTCTGGGCAATGTGATATATGAATCTCTGCATTCCAGGTACAATCGTTTCAAGCATAAAGCTCAGCATGCTGCAAAGCCTGACTGCGCTCCGGTTCTCGCATCCAGGGCGCAACTAGCGAAATCAATTGGTAAACACCCGCTGTTATATCCTCAGCTTCCATTGCAAGAGAATTCCTCTGCTGCCGCCGAAACGATAACCAGTAGGTGAGGGTGACTACCAGACTTTCTACCAGTGTGCTTAGTTGGCGGTCATTGAGTATAAGGATATCCTGCTCTCGCAGTGCCAGCAGTAGCTCTGCTGCAACTACCCGTTCGCGCTGCATTAGCTTGTCGTGGCTTTTGTGTAGCTGTGGATAGCGTTCCAGTAAGGTATTGATATCGCGGACTGCGAAGCGGTAATGACCTATTGTTTCAAAGAGTAGATGCTGAAACCACCAAAAACCATCTAAATCAAAGCCACCTTTTGGGGCCATATCAAGGGTTGAGTTCATTTTGTCGCTAAACTCGGTAAACAGGCTCACTACAACGTCTGCTTTTTTGGGGAAATGATAATGCAGGTTGCCTGGGCTAATATCTAGTTCATCAGCAATCGCATTGGTGGTTATGGATGGCTCGCCTTGCAGATTGAACAAGTCCAAGCTGCAGTCTAATATTCTGCGCCTGGTTTGTTGGGCTTTTTTGCTTGCCATCAGATTTTGCTATGGACTGACTTACAGTTCTGCACCCAAAGATTGCACAAACTTTATGTAATCAGTTTTGGCGGCATCTTCTGTCATGCCTTCGAGTTTTGCCCAAGCTTCGTATTTGGCAGCACCAACAAAATCAAAGAAACCAGGCTTATCACCACTAACATCACCGCTGCTACCTTGCTTATATAAAGCATAAAGCTCAAGCAAAGCTTCATCAGAAGGCTTCTCAGATAGTGATTTAACTGCGGTTGCTGCTTGTTCAAACTGGCTTTGAAAGTCGGACATTGTTATCTCCTTTAAAGTATATAGTTACTGATTTGAGCTATATCTTGCCAGTGATAGGGCAGTATGACCAGTAAATTTAGTACGATAGTAGTGGAATTACTGCGTCGGTATCGCTATTCTTATCGATTACTTAAATCAACTGGAATTTACGGGGAAGTTTATGAGTTACTTTATAACCGGTGGTACAGGCTTTATTGGGCGCAATTTAATCGATCGACTGGTATTACGCAAAGGTACAATTTATGTATTGGTGCGCAGTGCCTCGAAAGCAAAATTCAAACAGCTGGTTAATGACCGCTGGGCGC
>CAZEFU010000323.1:0-2614 GCA_964511515.1 uncultured Wenzhouxiangellaceae bacterium | reverse complement strand
ACCTGGTTCAACTTAAAGACCAGCTTGGAGCTGCAGTAATATCACGCATGGATTTACGCTATGCGGCCTACTTTTATTCAACCCCGGTTGGCTCGCTCGGTGATGCTGTAAAACTGGTACTCGAGGCAGCGGATGGAATGCTACCCCCAGGCTATGATGTGCAGATGATTGGAGAGGCTGAAGAATTTGGTAAAACTGCAGGCTATATGTTGTTTGCCTTCGTCACCGCATTAGTTTTAGTCTTTATGGTGCTAGCCAGCCAGTTCAATTCATTTATTCAGCCACTAATTGTAATGGTCGCCCAGCCACTGGCGATAATCGGTGGAGTAGGCGCACTTTGGCTCACTGGTAATTCGCTAAATATCTTTTCCATGATTGGCCTGGTGTTATTAGTTGGCCTTGTTGCAAAAAACTCAATTTTATTGGTAGATTTAACCAACCAGTTCCGTGAACAAGGCCAAAAAGTCGATACAGCCCTGATCAATGCCTGCCCCCAACGCATGCGCCCAGTACTAATGACATCACTAACCGTTATTCTGGCAATGATCCCGGCAGCAGTAGGCGCTGGTGCTGGTGCTGATATCAATGCACCACTGGCAGTGGCTGTGATTGGCGGCATGATTAGTTCAACCTTGTTAACTTTAGTGGTTGTACCTGCTGTGTACTCTTTGGTTGAGGGTCGGCGGGAGAGAAAACATGCTGCACTACAGCATCCATGACCTTCTGCACATGCTAAAAGCTACGAAATTGCTTAAGATTATTTCCAAACTAGCGATACTCTCGGGAGCGAGGCATGAAAAATCAATTAAACCGAAATTCTTTATTCACCATTTTAGCTCTAGTAGCTTTGTTACCAGCATTAGCTTTTGCGGGTGTGAGTAAAGAGCAGCAGTGGGAATTTAGTGTTGATGAAAGTACTGAATTAGGCATTTCTAATATTAATGGTGACATTAATATAAGCGCCACTGATGGCGATCAGCTTGTAGTAACTGCCAAGTTAAAAGCTGATAATGAAAAAGATATGGAGAAGCTTCAAATTGAAGTAAAAGAAGCTAATGGTTCTATAAGCTTTAAAACTAATCACGGTAAGTCTAGCGGTTGGTTTAATTGGGGCGACTCAAGTAGTGGTGAGGTTGAGTTCACTGTGCACATGCCAGCATTTGTGATTCTAAAGAGTATTGCCACTGTTAACGGCGATGTCGAGATTACTGGTGTTAAAACCAGTGCAAATGTGAGCACTGTCAATGGTAATCTTGATCTAAATGGTTTGTCTGGTAACGCTACGCTTGAAACCGTTAATGGTGATATTGTGGTTAAATTCCAATCGTTTGATAACTCCCAAGAAGCCGACCTGCAAACAGTTAACGGTTCTGTAGTTGTTTATCTGCCAGCGGAGGCCTCGGCGAAAGTTGTGGCAGAAACTGTAAACGGGAAAATTCGTGGCTCTGATTTCGGGCTTGAAGCTGTAGAGGGTCGCTTTGTTGGCTCTGATATGGAGGGCAATATTGGTAGTGGTAGTGCTAGCCTTTCAATGCAGACTGTTAATGGCTCTATTAAAGTGAAGTCTCGCGATACTTAAATGTAAATCTAAATAAGCTAAAAAGCCGCTAATTTAATAGCGGCTTTTTTTATACCTCGGAAATTACAATTTCATGCCCATCCACATTTCACAATACCCGTGCCCGGTTGCGCCCATGGTTTGCTGCAAGGTTTTAAAACCAGCTCTGGAATAAAGTTTTCTGGCTGCACTCATGTCCTGCATGGTTTCCAGATAACAATAGTTGTAGCCCATATTGCGTGCCTCGCTTAGGCAATGTTGAAGTAAAACACGCCCAACTCCCGCGCCGCGCAAGGCGGGTAAGAAATACATTTTGCGTAACTCACAAGTAGCTTTATCGCCTCCCTCCAGTGGTGCAATTCCGCCACAGCCAAGAACAACACCATCAACCTCAACTACATAATATGCAGCTTGTGGTGGCTGGTAATGCTCAGACATTGCCTCAACTTCTGGGTCGGAGCTGGAATAACCCTCGCCAATGCAATCAAAAACTGCCATAACCTGGCGGATTATCTCTTTCACTGCGGCATTATCGGCAGCGGTTATTTCTCGAATCTGAAAGTTCATTATATGAACGCTGCTACTGCATAAATTCCGATCATTAAAAACACCAGAGCAAGCTTCAAAGCAACGCCAACTACCATTCCCATCCACGCCCCAAAGCCAACTTTACCAGCACGTACAAGATCTCTATCTACACTAAGCTGGGCAACCATTGCCCCAATAAATGGCCCAACCAGGAAGCCCGGCAAACCAAAGAACATCCCGGCAAAAGCACCAATCGTTGCCCCCCAAATTGCTCTTGTAGAAGCACCCATTTTGCGCGTACCGTGAGCGCTAGCCAAAAAATCTACTATAAAAGTAAGCACTGTAATAAATGCCAAAATACCTAGAGTACCCCAACCTATAATTGCAAAGTGATCTACCCAGGCAATCAATAACAAACCTGCAAACACTAGCAGAGCTCCTGGTAACACCGGAACAGCAGTCCCGATGATTCCAGCAACTACCAGTAGTACGGCTAGAGCTTTAAGTGCTATATCAAACATTACCAAC
>CAZEFU010000322.1:0-2614 GCA_964511515.1 uncultured Wenzhouxiangellaceae bacterium | reverse complement strand
CTCCAACCGGGTAATTGGTAGTCGGCATAACCTGGGTCATTGGGGCGATTCCCACTAACTCCGCAGCCAGTCAACAACAATGCGAGGATAACAATCCACCAAGCATTATTCATGGAAGGTCTATGTCAACATCGAAAGCTTCGGTTAATTTACCCAGATCAGCGGGCTTGATACTACCAATAATATTAATAAATATCGCCTGATCTTCATCTCCTGCAACCAGCACCGTCATGCCCTCAATCTGGCTGTTGACCATTTTTAGAAATACCCGCACTTCTTCGCCATCTTCTTTTACTTTTACAATCTGCTCCCAATCTTTGGCAATCAACTGCTTACTGGTTTTCTGAATCTGCGCGAGGGCAACTTCCGCTGAGCCACTAATGTCATAGATTTTTAGGCGTACTGATTTCAGCTCTCTTAGCATGGCTTGGGACTCTGGGTCGTCGGCACCAATTATTGAACCAGCAAAGCCGAGCATAGATGGGCCCAGGTTAATTTCTGTCATCGGCTCACCATAGACATCCGTTAAATCAGCAAAATCAACATAGCCAGCCAAATGCTTGATCTCTCCGGTTTGGGCGAAACTGCTGGTGCTTGCACTTAAGCTAAAGCATGTAACTAAAACAGCCATCACTCCAGCTTTAAGGGTTCTATTTAAAATATTCATTTATTTCTCCTGATTTTTCTAAAGGTCAATTGTGTGTTTAGGTTTTTCGGTCTTTTCTTCAAGTATTTGGCGGAGCTGAAAGTTAAGCTCTGCCTGAGTTATTTTGTCGGCCTGATTTAAGGTTCTGCCAACATAGGTCAAGGCTAGGTTTAGTTCTGCTCTAGCTTGCAGAATTTCTGCCCTGGATGGTTGCTGCTGGATGCCAACTCCAATAATGACTGCGATTGCCAGAGCAGAACCAACTGCCCATCCTGCGCCAGTCTGCCAACTAGAGGTGTCCAGCCAGCGCTTCCAAAACGGTTTACTAGTTGCCGGAATTGCCAACAGGCGTTGTTCTAGCTCTCTAGACACAGTCGCCGGTTGCAGTTCATCCAGGCCTTTGCGAATTGTCCAGGCATCAATAATAGTGGCAGCCAGCTGCTGATCATTACTGGCAGCCTGTCGCAGTTTATCGCCTTCGCTGGCACTTAGATCTCCAGCTAAAAGAGCTTCTATAGCGTCGTCCAAAGTATCAAATGGGTGATAGGGTTTGTTTTTCATACTAATTCTGTCCCTGGTAATTTATCGCGAAGTTGTTGCCGGGCCCGGTATATACAAACCTTGACCCTTGCCATGCTCATTTCCAGTATTTGTGCAATCTCTTTATAGCTATGTTGCTGCACATCTCGCAACACAATCAGCGTGCGATATGGTTCTTTCAATCCAGCAATCGCCTGTTTTAACCACGCTCCAAGCTGGTCTTGTTCAAGCTGAAATTGCGGCCCCTGTAAATCAGCCTGCTCAGCTTCCTCATCACTAATAGGGCGCTGTTTGCGAAAACGATCTATACAGGCATTTCGCGCTACCCGCATTAACCAGGCCCGCTTGATCTCCTCATCAGTCTTTTGCATGCGTTGCCACAGCTTAATAAAGGTTTCCTGAGTAACATCTTCAGCCTCAGCCCGGTCATGGAGCATATACAATGCCAGGCTAAAAACCTGATTTTGGTGCAGTTTGACCATGTTGTGGAATTGCGTACTCATTTCAACAGCATAAACGCCAGAACAGTAGGAAAGTTACAAAATATATAGTTTTATTAAACAAAAGCGGTAGTTTTGTTAAAATACATCCTAATCCCTAATGAGAACCGTTAAGCATGCAAGTTTCCAACGACAAAGTAATAAGCTTCCACTATAGCCTCAAACTGGCAGACGAAACCCCACTTGAGAGCTCAGAAAACTCCGATCCTTTGGTGTATCTACACGGTAAGGCTAATATTATTCCCGGTTTGGAAAAAGGCCTTGAGGGTAAGTCTATTGGCGATGAGTTCTCAGTGACCGTAAGCCCGGCGGAAGCCTATGGAGAATATAACCCACAATTACAAATGCGCTTACCGATTAAAAACCTGCAAGCTCAGGGCAAACTGCAAGCTAATACCTTGGTGATTGTACAAACCGATGATGGCCCGCGTCAGGTTAGAGTTATTAAGGTCGGGCGTTTTCATGCCGATGTTGATGCTAACCATCCACTAGCGGGTCAAACCCTGACATTCGATGGGAAAATCGAAGATATACGTGCAGCTACTGAAGAAGAACTAGAGCATGGCCATGCACATGGACCAGGTGGGCATCAGCACTAAAAGATGGAGCTTTAGCAAGTATTAAATATCTATCGTTCATAGAATACTGTTTGAGGAGATTCACTATAAAAACATTGAATAAAGCCCTGGTAATAGCAGCCTCCATGCTCTTTATTACCAGCATTGGTGCTTCACCTGCTGCTGAAAATTCAGTTATGTTTGGTGACACTTCCAAGTTTATTGATTTCCGTATCGAGTCGATGCCAATGGATAAAAACATCAAGGTATTGAAATATGACTTGCAGCGGCAGTTAACTCGCTCAATGTCTAGGTATTTATCAGATGGCAACAGCATGCAGCTAACCATTACTGATGTTGATATGGCTGGC
>CAZEFU010000321.1:0-2616 GCA_964511515.1 uncultured Wenzhouxiangellaceae bacterium | reverse complement strand
ACCCATGCCCCCAAACCATTGGAGTTGTTGGCGATAAAAAAGAATTCCCTTGGGCAAGCCATCAATTTGGGTTAGGGCTGTGGCACCGGTTGTAGTTAATCCAGAAACCGACTCGAAGATGGCATCGATAAGATCAATTTGCGGGGTTTGCAGTAATAAAAATGGCACTGCCCCGCCAAGGCAAAGAGTAAGCCATGAAACGGCTACCACCAGAAAACCATCGCGTAGGCGAATATCATACTGGGCTTTACGCACCGGAAGATAAAGAATGAAACCTAATGTTGCCAAGATTGTGGCGCTTTCAATAAACGCCAAAGTGGTGTTGTCCTGGCAGATATAACCAACCAGTGCCGGCAATAGCATCATGCTGCTAGAGAGCAATAATAAGATCCCAATAATGCTCTGGATCGAATCGCGACGCATTAGATGAAGGTCACGCTTGGTTGAAATAGCTTTTCAACTACCGGGATTTGCTGTTTATCTAGTACAAATAAAATTATATGGTCATCGGTCTGAATAATAGTGTCATGGTGCGGCATCAATACTTTTTCGCCGCGCACTATGCCGCCAAAGGTAGCATCGGGAGGTAGTTTTATTTCATCAATGCGCCTGCCGATTAATTTTGAACTACTACGATCGCCAACCGCAACAGCTTCAATGGCTTCTGCCATGCCGCCGCGCAGTGAATGTACCCGCACCATTTCACCGCGTCGTACATGGGTGAGCAGGGCGCCAATAGTTACTTGCTGCGGTGAAACAGCGATATCTATACTGCCAGCCTCTACAAGTTTTGCATAAGCGGGTCTGTTTATCAGGGTAATAACCTTATGTGCGCCGAGCTTTTTAGCCAGCATAGATGAAAGAATATTAGCCTCATCATCGTTGGTCAGGGCGACATATACATCGGTTCTATCAATGCTTTCCTCACGCAGCAACTCGCCATCGGAGCAATCCCCGACTAACACAATCGCAGTTTCCAGAGCCTCGGCAATATGGGTGGCGCGTTCACGGCTACGTTCAATTAATTTAGTGTGGTATTTTTTCTCTAGAGCCTTGGCAACAGCAAAACCAATATTGCCACCACCAGATAAAATCACCCGTTTTACTGGTGCTTCCAAGCGGCGTAATTCGGAAATAACGGTTTGAATATGTTTGCGCGCTGCAAGAAAATAAACAGTGTCATTTTCCTCAATGATAGTGCCACCATGTGGAATAAAGGCTTTGTTATCTCTATAAATGGCAGCTACTCTGGTTTCAACCCCTGGCGGCAGTAACTTAGATAGTGTTCTCAGCCGCTGGCCTACTAATGGCCCGCCTTCTTTCGCCATAGTGGCAACTAACTGCGCCCTGCCATCGGCAAAATCTAATACTTGAAGTGCGCTGGGAAATTCAATTAAGCGGGTTATATAGTCGGTTACTTCTTGTTCCGGGCTGATATGTTCATCAACAGGGCAGTGGCCGGAGCTAAACAGGGCGGGATTATCGAGATATTCCTGGGCTCTTATTCTGGCAATTTTTAGCGGAGTATTAAATAAGGAATAGGCAACCTGGGCTGCAGTCATATTGATTTCATCACTGTTGGTAACAGCAATTAACAGGTCTGCATCTTCAATACCGGCTCGCATTAATACGCTTGGCCAAGAGGCAAAGCCTTGAACTACACGGATATCGAGGCGGTCTTGCAGTTCGCGCAAGCGCATTTCATCGGTATCAACTACGGTGATGTCATTAGCTTCATTAGCCAGCTGAGAGGCCACCGATGAGCCAACTTGCCCTGCGCCTAAAATTACTATTTTCATGACTTTTTATTAACTGACTTAGGGTTAATTCCCAGTGCCCGCAGTTTGCGATACAAGTGGGTTCTTTCCATGCCCACAGCTGCCGCCAACTTGCCTACACTGCCACCAGCCTGGCGCAGTTGATGGGTTAAATATTCACGTTCAAATTGTTCTCGAGCTTCGCGCAGGGGTAGTTTAAACACCCGGCTATAATCTTTATCAGACGAACTGGTCACGGCGCTTTGAGTGATAGCCTGGTCGACTTCTTGCGCGCTAACTTCTTGGCCTTGACCCATAATTAGCAGTTGTTTTACCAGGTTGCGTAACTCCCGAACATTGCCGGGCCAGTCGTAGTTTCGCAGTCTATTTTGTGCAGCAACAGAGAAATGCCGATATTGCATTTTCTCGCGATTAGGGAAGTATTCTGTATAAAAACGCAGTAATTCGATGACATCTTCTGGGCGTTCGCGCAAGGGCGGCACATTCAGTGGTAGAACATTGATACGGAAATACAGCTCCTTGTTTAGCTCGCCCTTCTCCAGCAAGCTTTCAGGAACATCACTGCAAGCTGCTATTACTCGCGCATTAAATTCGCTTTTGCCCGGCTGAATCTGCTTGCTTTCCAATACTGAGCAAATAATTTGCTGGGCTAAAATTGGTGTTTGGCCAAGATCACTTATATAAATAGTGCCACTGCCAGCTTGTTCCAACATGCCGCTAGTATTTGCATCTCCCAACAAGGTTTGTCGTAACTGCTCATCTGCAACGCTAGATAGGTCGAGCATTACAAAAGCTTGTTGGCGACGTTGGCTGTGTTTATGAATATAGCGCGCCAGAG
>CAZEFU010000320.1:0-2621 GCA_964511515.1 uncultured Wenzhouxiangellaceae bacterium | reverse complement strand
GAAAGTTGGCCTGAGACCTGGAGATGTCATTGTTTCCGCTAATCGCTATCGGGTTCAAAATCTTCGTCAATTGAAAAAGGCAGTTTATCCAAATAAACCCTTCCTAATTAATATTCAGCGCGGTAATGAAGCTTTTTTTCTGGTCTTAAAATAACAAACTCTATTTATGAGCAAGCAACGAAAATTCATTCCATTAAACATAGCGATATTAGTCATTTCAGATACGCGCACTGATGCCGATGACCTGTCTGGTAAAATTTTGCTTGAGCGACTCCAAGAAGCAGGCCATCAGCTGGCAATTAAATCCATAGTACCCGATAACATTTATCAAATACGCGCGGCTGTTTCCACCTGGATCGCCGATGAAAATATCAACACCATTCTTACCACCGGCGGTACCGGCGTTACCGGACGTGATGGAACTCCAGAGGCCGTTAAGCCTCTGCTTGATAAAGTGCTTGATGGATTTGGTGAAATTTTTAGAATGGTTTCCTGGCAGGATATAAAAACGTCAACTATTCAATCCCGCGCTATTGCAGGTGTGGCCAATGCCACCTACATCTTCTGTTTACCTGGATCGTCTGGTGCTTGCCGAACCGCTTGGGATGAAATCATCAAAGAGCAACTAGATTATCGAACTCGCCCATGTAATCTGGTACAGTTAATGCCGCGACTACTGGAAAAATAAAATGCGCTCATTATTTTTGTTTTTAAGCGCCTCTACCGCGTTAATTGGTGTTGGCATGGGGGCATTTGGTGCACATGGATTAAAAACCGTCTTGAGCCCAGAAATGCTTGCTGTTTATAAAACTGGCGTTCTGTACCAAATGTGGCATGCTCTAGGCCTGGGCCTGATAGCAGTTTTCCAACAGCAAACACCACAATCCAAACTCCTTAACTGGGCAGGCTGGTTAATGCTTGCAGGTATCGTTTTGTTCTCCTGTAGCCTCTACTTACTGGCTATTACAGAGTTGAAGTGGCTAGGCATGATCACCCCTTTTGGAGGTCTTGCATTTCTAACTGCCTGGCTACTAGTTGCCCTTTATGCCTATAAAAAATCGACTGACCATCATCTATAACTTCCATAAGAGGTTCTAAAACTATGCGCGATGCTAATCCGCAAACTATTTATCTTAAAGACTATACACCGCCAGAATATATCATTCACAGCGTAAATTTAAATTTTGTGCTTGATGACGAAAAAACCCAGGTTGTTGCCAAACTGGTCATGGCTCGTAACCCAGATAAGACTCACACCACTAAAAAATTAATATTATCTGGCGAAAACCTTAAGCTAGTCAGTGTTGTCCTTGATGAAACTGAACTTACAGAGCAACAATACCAGCTTAGTCAAGAGCACCTGACCATTAAAGAGGTTCCTCAGGATAAAACTTTTACCCTTATCATCAAAAACCTGATTAATCCTAAAGCTAATACTGCATTGGAAGGTCTGTATCTTTCCAATAATATGTTATGCACTCAATGTGAAGCAGAAGGATTCAGAAAAATCACCTATTTCCTGGATCGCCCAGATATCATGACCCGCTTTACCACCACACTGACAGGGGATAAACAGCGCTACCCGGTATTACTCTCCAATGGTAATAAAGTTGGCCAAGGTGATTTACCAGACAATCAACACTGGGTTACCTGGGAAGATCCTTTCAACAAGCCCTGCTATCTTTTTGCTCTGGTTGCCGGCCAACTGGAATGCCTTTCTGGCAATTTTACCACCCAGTCTGGACGCGAAATTTCTTTGCAAATTTTCGTTGAAGCGCATGACCTTGATAAATGCGACCATGCTATGAAATCTTTGCAAAAAGCGATGCGTTGGGATGAACAAATTTATGGCCGGGAATATGATCTCGATTCATATATGATTGTTGCTGTAGGTCATTTCAATATGGGTGCCATGGAAAATAAGGGGCTCAATATTTTCAATACTAAATATGTTCTGGCCCGCCCCGATACTGCAACCGATAGTGATTATGAACATATTGAAGGCGTCATTGCCCACGAATATTTTCATAACTGGACAGGTAATAGAGTCACCTGCCGGGACTGGTTTCAGTTGAGTCTAAAAGAAGGATTAACGGTATTCCGTGACCAGGAATTTACAGCTGATCACACCTCGAAAGCCGTTAAACGTATCGAGGATGTCAATATGCTGCGGACCCGACAATTCGCCGAAGATGGCGGCCCACTGGCACATCCGATTCGTCCTGATTCATATATAGAAATTAACAACTTTTACACTCTGACGGTTTATGAAAAAGGCGCTGAAGTCGTTCGTATGCAGCATACCTTATTAGGCACAGAGGGGTTTCGTAAAGGTACAGACTTATATTTTCAACGCCATGATGGTCAAGCTGTCACCTGTGATGACTTTGTTCAGGCTATGGAAGATGCTAACGGTATTGATCTCAACCAATTTCGCCACTGGTATTCTCAAGCAGGCACTCCCAAACTATCGGTCGAAGAGCAATATAATTCAACTACAAAAACACTAGAGCTAACCATAACACAAACTTGCCTACCAACCCCTGGCCAAGCAGAAAAACAAGCATTGCATATCCCAATTAAACTAGGCTTCCTCGATGCCAAAGGTTCTCCGATGCAAT
>CAZEFU010000319.1:0-2626 GCA_964511515.1 uncultured Wenzhouxiangellaceae bacterium | reverse complement strand
CATTAAAAAACCGCCCGTAGGCGGCTTTTTAATTTTAGTACTAATTGCCTGCTTTATTTCAAAGAAACATTCAAGCTTTTTCCCTGCTGAGACTGAAGCAACTGATTGACCAGTTGCTGTTGTTCGTTCAGCATGGATTTCAATGATTGCAGTTCATCTTGTTGTGCATGATAGGCTGTCAATAACGCTCTGTGCGCAGATTTTACAGCGTGCATCTGCTTGAGTTCATCATGCTGCTGCAAGGTGTAAAGCGTGAGTTCTTCAACTTTTTCCAGTATGGATAACTGTGAACCAGCAAGGTCTAGACCTCCACTATTGACTTCATTCGCACTGGCAACACCAGGCAGGTGTTTATTTTCCTCAATATAAGCAGCTAACTGATCGAGGCTCATTAAATCATAATCATCCTCAAACACATAATCGGGCACATTCAGCTCAGTGCCATTAATTAAAACTTTGCCATCGTGGGTGATTTCCATCACCGTATTAAGGGTATTACTACCATTGGTTGTGGTCTGGAATAACATTCGGGTGCCATTGCCACCGGCAGTCCAGTTTTGAGTAGCTTTTACCGTAATCCCGGCTTTAGTGCCGGTCATGGCGCTGCCATTGTGGCCACGGAATGAAAACAAGCCCAGGTTATCACCGGTTTGTACCGCCGTATCACCGGCACGCGCACGACGCTGAATAAACTGCGCGGCCTCTGAGCCGGTACTGCTCACTGATGTCAGCTGAAAGCGCGCTGCAGCAGCCGTACGGGCGACATCCACAGCCTCAACTGGAGCAATTGTACCCATACCAATATTGCCAGCATCATCAATTCTTAGGCTACCACTGGGTGCATCGCCTTCAATTTTGAATATATTAAAAACATTCGAGGAACCATCACCATCAGTATCTGCATGGAAACCCAGACCATTACTCAGTTCTATTTCAAAGCCTTCATTTCCCGGACCAAGAAAAAACACTTCTGGTGCAGTGGCAGATGTAAGCTGTAATGTGTTGAACGTTTCTGATATATTTACAGCATCACCTAGGTTTAAAGCACCTGAAGATGCATTATAATAGAAATCAGGGCCCAGACGCACATCACCATTAGCCTGAATCAAGATTGAATCTGTCGGGGCATTCATATGCGCAGCAAAGGGAATGGTAGTAGAGCTCGTGTTATTAGGTCTGGTAAATAACCTAAAATAGCCACCATTCAGCTGGAGTCTAGCCTCTGAGGTATCGGATTCATCAATCAATACAATATCAGGGATAAAGCTGGATATGGTGAGTTCACCCGGGGTAAGCGTGGTGCCAATAGCGAGTTCTTGAGTTGATCTGTCAAAAAACATGCCGCTATTTGCCCACCGTTGATCGCCGTTGCTGCTGACTACCCATGAGTTGGCAATCGCGCTGTTTTCTACTGTATTAATGTCGATCACTGTACTGACTGGACTACCAAAACCGACTAAATCCAATAACTGCCAATCACCACTGCTGTTATTGGCAACGGCTGATACCCGAATTTCAAATTCGGTACCTGATGAGCTAGTCGTATCATCAAAACCAACAGAGGGCGTGTTGGAACTAGCGAACAAATCCTGAGCACTTGCATCAGCTACAAGTAAACTCAAACCAGCGCCGAGTATTGCTATTGCATCTGAGGATAATTTATCCACAAAACCCAGTTCTTCAGTTGCCGGGTTGAGTTGTGGTTGCATGATTTCTTGATGTTTAATCGTAAAGGTACCTCCTTCGCGGCGCATACCTTCATCGGTGAAATCAGGCCCGGTACCGGTGGGTGTTTGCAGGCGATAAATGGTTTTAATCTGATAGTAATAATCACCATCAGGTAAGCCGCTAGCTAAAAGCTCTACCGGTTCACCGTGTGAGCGGGTTTCTAGTACTACTTCATTTTGATCATTAGTAATACGGACAATCATCACCGTCATATTATTAATTAAGGGTGCATCTACAAAAAACCCCGAAGGCGCTTTTTCCACAAAAGCTGCTTCTATAGGTGCAAAATCAGTAATGGGTGTCGTGGTAGGCCTTTCTTCCGCTAACACGGAGCCTGTTAGTGCCAGCGCGATGGCAGTGGCTAGAATGATGGGTCGAGTGTTCATATATAATCCCTTTTATGTTTGGCGTTACCAGTATGGCAACGCTTGTGTGTTGTGAAAATGTAATTAATGCCTTGTAAAGAACCAAAGACCACTACAGGGTTGTTAATCCACTGGGCACCTTAACTAAATCATAAATAAACAACCAAACTAAAGTTAGATAAAGCTTGCATAACAAGCCCAATCGTCCTGTAACCTAACATAACATTGTCGATATACAGCTTTCACATTACTATACTGTTATCAGTATCTCAATTCTCTCACCTGAATTATACATAGCCATGTGGTAGGTGGACTTTTGTTTCTGTAGGAAATTTCCCTACTATTTATTTATTTTTTATTTACAAGCGCTTAGGGCGCATGATTGTAAAGCCGGTGAGCGATGCAAGACTTTAACCCTAGATAATTCGAAATACTCGCTGGACAAATCGGCACAGTGGCGAACAATGCATTTTGATGTGCAACGGGCCGAGCTTGAACGCAGTTGATTTTTCCAGCATTGAGCTTGAAAACTA
>CAZEFU010000318.1:0-2632 GCA_964511515.1 uncultured Wenzhouxiangellaceae bacterium | reverse complement strand
GTACTTGCTCTAGTTCTGAGTCTGTAAAAATCCTGGAAATAGCCATAAACCTGACTCCGAGAGGAATCTCCAAAGAGAAGCTGGAACCTCTACCGGGGCAAACATCAACACAGATATGGGTATTCTTATAGTATTCAAATTGATCAGAGGCCATATAGAACTTGCAACCGTGAATTTCTCCTAAACACAGATCTCTGGAACCAATAATAAAATCGCCTTCGGCAAAACACATGGGTGCAGAGCCATCGCAACAACCGCCGCTTTGATGGAATATCAACTCACCGTGTTGCTGGCGCAACTGATCAATAACAGCTTTGGCTTTGTCAGTTACGGAAACGCGTTTAATTGGTATATGCCTCATTTGTGATACTGAGCAGCCCTTTAAGGGCTGCCCATAAACACTGTAGTTCTAGAAGAAGCCCAATGGGTTTTTGTCATAAGACGTCAGTACATTTTTTGTGTGGCGATAGTGATTCAACATTATTCTGTGATTTTCACGCCCGATACCAGACTTCTTATATCCGCCGAATGAGGCTCCTGCAGGATAGAGGTGGTAACAGTTGCACCAGATGCGCCCAGCTTCAATTCCGCGTGACATCGCTTGCATTTGATGTACATCGCGAGTCCAGACGCCAGCCCCCAGGCCATAGAGTGTGTCGTTGGCAATTTCCAGGGCCTCGGCTTCATCTTTAAATGTGGTTACACTTAGAACTGGCCCGAATATTTCCTCTTGAAATACCCGCATTTTGTTGTTGCCTTTAAATACAGTTGGTTGAATATAATATCCATCCGGGTAGGTTTCGTTTTTATAGGCCTCACCACCAATCAAAACTTCAGCACCTTCTTGTTTGCCAATCTCCAGATAATTTAAAATTTTCTCATATTGATCATTGGAAGCTTGGGCACCCATCATGGTGGCGGGATCCAGGGTGTCTCCCATGGTGATAGCCTCTACGCGTTTGAGGCAGCGTTCCATAAACTCAGGGTAAATGCTTTCCTGAATTAATGCCCGAGATGGGCAGGTACATACTTCACCCTGGTTGAAGGCAAACAGGACCAGTCCCTCAATTGCCTTATCAAGAAAGTTATCATCTTTGGCCATTATGCTTTCAAAGAAAATATTTGGTGACTTGCCACCTAACTCTAAAGTAACCGGAATAATATTCTCTGAGGCATATTGCATGATCAGGCGGCCAGTTGTGGTTTCTCCTGTGAAAGCTATTTTTTTAATATCAGGGTGACTGGCTAATGGCTTACCCGCTTCTGGGCCAAAACCATTAACGATATTTAATACTCCTGCTGGCAGAAGATCAGCTATCAACTCCATTAGTACTAAAATTGAAACCGGGGTTTGCTCAGCTGGTTTCAAGATTACGCAGTTACCTGCTGCAAGAGCTGGAGCAAGTTTCCAGGTCGCCATGAGTATTGGGAAGTTCCAGGGGATGATCTGTCCGACCACTCCCAGAGGCTCGTGCACCTCCATGGTTACTGTATTGGCATCGAGGTCAGAAACTGAACCCTCTTCAGCTCTGATAACACTGCCGAAATAACGAAAATGATCTGCTGCCAATGGCATGTCAGCAGCCATGGTTTCACGGATGGCTTTGCCATTATCCCAGGTTTCTATAAGTGCGAGTCGTTCAATATTTTCTTCTATACGCTCGGCAATCTTGAATAGTATGTTGCAGCGCTCGGCTGTTGGTGTTTTACCCCAACTGGCAGCCGCAGCTTGAGCCGCTTCTACTGCCAGGTTTATATCTTTATCGTTAGATCTGGGTATTTTAGCAAAACTGCTGCCATCTACAGGTGAGGTATTTTCAAAATATTCGCCATCTACAGGTGCGCACCATTGGCCACCAATAAAGTTCTCATATTGTTGTTTGAATTCAGGTTTTGCAAAGGACATAGTGTTCTCCAGTTCGCAGCTCTAAGTGCAATGTTAATTAATATACTACTACCAGGTGAGCGGGTAGTATCCGACTAGACAGTATAGCCTGACAAATACTTGTTTTAATTGATCTAACGCAACTATAACATGGAATATTGGTTTCCCCAAAGCGGATACACCTATAAATAGTAGCTATAAACAATAAGATACTGTATGCTACACGCCCGCCGCAGTGGTGGCATCCACCACTATCAAGAGAGTTTCTATGAGTTTTTCTTCCCTAGGTTTATCTGAGCCAATTCTTAAAGCAATTGCTGATCAGGATTACAATACTCCGACCCCAATTCAGCTTAAAGCTATACCTGTGGTGCTTGAAGGCCATGATGTTATGGCGGCTGCTCAAACCGGCACTGGTAAAACAGCTGGTTTTATATTGCCAATACTGGATCGCTTATCAAAGGGTCAGCTAGCCCAGGCAAATCAGGTAAGAACACTCATACTTACGCCTACTAGAGAGCTAGCAGCTCAGGTAGAACAGAGCGCGCAGATTTACGGTAGACACCTACCATTGCGTTCAGCAGTAGTTTTTGGTGGGGTAAAAATAAACCCACAAATGATGAAGCTGCGTAGGGGTGTAGATATATTAGTAGCAACGCCGGGGCGCTTGCTGGATTTATATAATCAAAATGCAATCAGCTTTAAGAAGCTGGAAGTTTTGGTTTTGGATGAAGCTGACCGTATGCT
>CAZEFU010000317.1:0-2637 GCA_964511515.1 uncultured Wenzhouxiangellaceae bacterium | reverse complement strand
CCTCTGCTGGCATTTCCCTGACCTGGCAAGCACCGGTAGGACCAATCATCATAAACTTGGCAGCACCCATTATGGAGAAGCCAGGGGATCAAACTGAGACCTTACAGTTCTCATTTGGCACCACTTTCTAGACACGAGGATGACTATTGGTTGAACGCTTAACAAGCTTGATTTTGGTAGTTGGATTGCTAATATCCAGCTATAGCTATGCCCAGCAACAACCACAAGATAGAGGCCAAAAAATCGGCTATGTAGATATGAAACTGGTCTTCGCCAGCGCCCCTCAAGTGGTAGCAGGTCGCGATTCAATCGACCGGGAATTTAGACCGCGTAACAATGCAGTTCAAGCAGATGAGCAGCGCCTTCTAGCAATGCAAGAACGGATTGGCGGGCCCCTTGATAGCGTCACCAAAGCCCAACTTGAAAGAGATATACGCAGCCTGAAACGAGCCATCGACAGGCGCAAGGAAGATTTGATAGAAGAAATAAACTTTCGTTTGAGCGGTAATGCTCTAGCAGTAAAAGAAACCCTGGAGCTAGCTATTAGCGAAGTTGCCCAACGCCAAGGATTTGACCTGGTAATTACCGATCCGGTAGTGCTCTATCATAGCCAGCAAATAGACCTCACTAATGCAGTTCTCAAGCAGTTACGCAACGAGTACGATGCCGACAGACTAGAGCAAGCCAACCGGTGACTGCGAGTAATTCATTTACCCTGAAAGAGCTAGCCGAGCGGTTCTCACTGGAATCTAGAGGAGAGCCAAAAACCAGGGTCACACGACTGGCTACCCTTAAAAATGCAGGCCCAGATGCACTTGGTTTCTTTGCAAATAGCAGCTACAAAACAGCCCTTGCAAGCTGCCGTGCCGGAATAGTTATCCTGCGTGCTGATGACCTGGAAATTTATTCTGGCACCTGCCTGATCAGCTGCGACCCGTACTTGAGCTATGCCAAAATTGCACAGTTGTTTAACGAAGATAATAAGACCGCACAGAAACACCCTGGCGCCCACATAGATTCTACTGCTGTTATCCACGAATCAGTCAGTATTGGTGCTGGAGCTGTAGTGGAGGCTGGAGTAACTATTGGCTCAGAATGTGAAATTGGTGCCAATGTAACTTTGTGCCAAGGTGTGCAAATTGGGCAACGAGTTATTATCCACCCTGGAGCTGTGATCGGCGCAGATGGCTTTGGCCTTGCCTTCGATCAAGATCATTGGATCAAAGTCCCACAAATGGGCACAGTTAGAATCGGCGATGATTGTGAAATTGGTGCCAATACTACAATTGACAGAGGCGCTCTGGAAGACACTGTTCTGGAAGAAGATGTGCGCCTGGATAACCTGGTTCAGGTAGCCCACAATGTCCGCATTGGCGCACATACTGCAATTGCTGGCTGTGTCGGTATTGCCGGTAGTACTAGTATAGGAAAATACTGCATGATTGCTGGTGCCAGCGGTATTGGCGGGCATATAACAATCGCCGATAAAGTTACAATAACTGCTATGAGCATGGTTACCAGATCAATCACTGAGGCTGGATCATATGGCTCCGGCGTAGAAGCACAAGCGCATTCTGAATGGCGAAAAAACCTTGCCAGACTGCGTAAACTAGATAAAACCATTAATAAATTAAGAGGCTGAGGAATGTCAGATTTTCAAGCAATAACAATAGAGCGAATCAAAGAACTGCTACCGCACCGGTATCCATTCTTACTGGTCGATAGGGTCATTGATTACCAATCCGGAGAGCATCCAACTGCCACCGGGATCAAAAATGTAACCCATAACGAGCCTTTCTTTCAGGGCCACTTTCCTGACCATCCAGTAATGCCAGGTGTATTGATTATTGAGGCTATGGCACAAGTTGCTGGAGTTCTAGCTAACCTTGAGGACCGCACCAGCGAGCAAGGCAAAGTGATTTATATGGTCAAAGTAGATAATGCCAGATTTAACAAAATAGTCACCCCTGGTGATCAACTGGTGATGACTGCAACTCAAAAACGCATAATGAGAAATATGGGTCTATTTAGCTGTGAAGCCTTTGTTGACGGCAAAAAAGTAGCCAGTGCGGATATTTTAAGTGCTGAGGCAAAAGGTTAATAATGACCGCTAAAATTCACCCAACAGCACTGATTGACCCCGCCGCAGAGCTAGCTGATGATGTAGAAGTTGGCGCCTACAGTATTGTAGAGGCAAAAGTAAAAATTGACTCTGGCACCAGAATTGGTCCGCATGTGGTTATTACTGGCAGAACTACAATCGGCAAAAATAATCGTTTTTTCCAGTTCGCCTCGATTGGTGAAGAGCCACAAGATAAAAAATATGCTGGTGAAGATACCGAATTAATTATTGGTGATGACAATACCATCCGTGAACTCTGCACTTTCAGCCGAGGCACTGCGCAAGACGGTGGAATAACTCGAATAGGTAACGATAACTGGATAATGGCTGGTGTTCATATAGCCCACGACTGCGAGCTTGGCGACCATATAATTATGGCTAATAATGCAGCTCTAGCAGGTCACGTGCATGTAGGAAACTGGGCAATTATTTCAGGTTATTCGCTAATCCACCAATATTGTTCAGTTGGAGAGCATAGTTTTACTTCCTTTGCATCTCATGTGAACCAAAGCATC
>CAZEFU010000316.1:0-2651 GCA_964511515.1 uncultured Wenzhouxiangellaceae bacterium | reverse complement strand
GGCCAGGCAGGTGATGTGATTATTACCTATGATCCTCTGGCAGGTTTTGAGATTGAAGGTGACGACTCCGATGATGCAGTACCTGAACCAGAAGTAGCTGCTGAAGAAAATAAAGACACCGGCACTGTAGTTGGTGAAATGGAAACCAGCAATAAGCTCGTAACTGATGCTACAGCCCTAGTTGGTGGCGTAAAAGTGACCCCGGCAGTACGTGCTGTAGCGCGCAAGTTAAAAGTAGATCTTTCCCAAGTAAGCCCAAGCGGCAAAGGTGGCGTAGTTACTGCCAAAGATGTGAAAGCTTATGCAGCATCACCGCAAGCCAAACAAGCTCCTAAGGCGGCAAGCAAGAGTGTTTCTCGTCCGCCCCCTACCCCGCATGTTGAGGCTACGGGTGAATGGGAAGCCATTCGTGGAACTCGCCGTACTATGGCGCGGATCATGTCAGAGGCGAGCAGTAAAGTAGTACCAACTACACTAATGGATGATGCTGATATTCACGCCTGGTCTCGGGGCCAAGATATTACAGTTCGCCTGCTGCGTAGTCTGCACGCTGGTGCATTGGTAGAGCCTGGTTTGAATGCCTGGTATGACGGCGAGCAAAATATGCGCATGCTGCATAAAGGTATGGATGTTGGCATGGCGGTGGATACTGCAGATGGCTTGTTTGTAGCAGCACTGCGTGATGTGCACAGCAAGTCAGCACAAGAAATCCGCCTAGATATAAATCGTCTGCGCGATAATGTAATTAACCGCAGCATTCCTCCAGCAGACCTTAAAGATTACACCATAGTGCTATCTAACTTTGGCGTATTTGCCGGTCGTTATGCAACCCCGGTGGTAACTCCACCTTGTGTATCAATAGTTGCTGCAGGTAAATTACGCAATGAAGTTGTAGCAGTATTAGGTGGCTTTGAAGTCCATCGTACTATTCCGCTTTCACTAACATTCGATCATCGTGCCAGTACTGGTGGAGAAGCTGCACGCTTCCTCAAAGGGATGATAGAAGATTTAGCCTTGCCGGAATAAGTGACTGCGTTAAGCTGAATTGGTTTTGTGTGGTCTGCAGGTGCGTTAATGCGCGGACTCGCGCTTGTTAATGTAATCCAAGGCCATGTCGATTCTTTGCAGGCAGCGTTCCTTGCCTACCAACCAGAGGGTTTTGTCGATTGATGGTGAAACTCCGCTGCCGCAAACTGCAACTCGCAAAGGCTGGGCTATCTTGCCCATTTTTAACTCCATGCTTTCAGCTGTAGCAATAATTGTTTGGTGCAGTACCTCCGGGCTCCAGTCAGTTAGCTGCTGCAAAGCTGCTTGAATCGCAACTAATGGCTCTTTACTTACAGGACGCAGGTTTTTCTTTGCCGCATTAGCATCAAAATCGGTAAAGTCCGTATAGAAAAAACGACTTTGCTCAGCCATTTCTTTTAATGTTTTAACTCTTTCTGCTTGCACTGATACGACATCAACTAATGCTGGCCCACTGGCATGATCAATTTCCAGCAAACTAAATTGGTATGCTAGAGCTTCAGCAACCTGCTCTACTGGTAAAGTGCGCATCCAATGTTGGTTCAACCAATTAAGTTTTTCAGTATTAAAGCCTGAAGGTTTTTTATTTACATCTGAGATTTTGAATAACTTAATCATCTCATCCAAGCTGAATATTTCTTCATCACCATGTGACCAACCCAGGCGCACTAAATAGTTAAGCAATGCTTCAGGCAAATAACCATCATCCCGATATTGGGTAACACCCACAGCTCCATGTCGCTTGGAAAGCCTTGCACCATCCTCACCAAGGATCATTGGCACATGACCAAAGGCAGGTGGCGTTGCAGCCAAGGCATGATAAATATTGATTTGCCTAGGGGTATTATTAATATGATCATCGCCGCGAATCACATCTGTGATTTGCATATCAATATCATCCACTACTACAGTAAAATTATAAGTAGGCGAGCCATCGGGGCGGGCAATAACCAAATCATCTAGCTCATCATTTGATATTTTTATTGGTCCACGAACCAGGTCATCCCACTCTACTTCGCCAGTTTTTGGATTGCGAAAACGAACTACAGAATCAGCAGCGTCTTCAACACTAGCCTGTCGGCACTTGCCATCATAGCGAGGCTTGATACCAGCTGCCATTTGCTGTTCGCGCAATTGCTCCAACCTCTGTTTAGAACAGCAGCAGTGATAGGCCTTATCTTCTGCCAATAGTTGCTCAATAATTTCAGTATATCTGGCAAACCTGTGGGTCTGAAAAATCGGGCCTTCATCCCAATCCAGACCTAGCCACGTCAAGCCATCTAAAATTGCCTTAACCGAGGCTTCACTTGAACGTTCTAGGTCAGTATCTTCGATACGCAATACAAACTTGCCTTTATTCGCGCGCGCCAGCAAATAAGAAAACAGCGCAGTACGCGCACCGCCTACATGTAGAAGGCCAGTTGGTGATGGGGCAAAACGGGTACGGGTAGTCATGATATTTTCATCTTCAGTAGAGTTGTCAGCCTAGGGGCGACAGAATATGAGTTATTTTAACAAATGTTGTTGATGATTTGGGTACTTATACGGGCTTGGTGCTAGCGACATGGATTCCGGGTTCGCCTACTCGGCGCCCCGGAAAGACGAGGAGCTGTACCCAAAATCGG
>CAZEFU010000315.1:0-2668 GCA_964511515.1 uncultured Wenzhouxiangellaceae bacterium | reverse complement strand
GCAATCCAAAACTCGTAGGGTGCTGTTAGCCGACAAAGTCGGCGTAACGCACCATAGTTTAATTAGACACCAGGTATAATTACTACTGTTTCACCACCAAGCCAACATTATTGCTCACGCGCCCGCCAACGAATTCCAATCTCAGTACTATAGCCAACAGATCTAGCAGTAATAACGCCCTTCTCATCAAGCACATAATAACTGGGAAAAGCTTTTATTTTCCAATCCAATACCTGTTCTCGGCCACCTAACAAAACCGGCATTTGTAACTTATGCTGATCAACAAAGTCCCAGACATCTTCTAGCTTGTCGTATTCAACACCCAAGGCAAGCACCACTAGCTCCGGGTCGCGATCAGCTGCCACATCAACCAGGTTATGCACACTAATTGAGCACACCTTGCACCAGGGAGCAAAAAAGTAGACCACTACCCGCTTACCACGGTAATCCTCTAAAGATACAATATTGCCCGCTCTGTCGGGCAGTGAAAAGGATGGCGCCGGCATGCCACCACTATCTGAGAGCAAATTGCGAGCCTGCCAGGCCCCAATGCTGATAAATATAAGTAACAGCACAGTGGCATCGAATAAGAGTGCCCACCAATATTTTTGCCGAAACCGGCCCCATCGACCAAGACTTTCAACTGATTTTTCTGTACCTGGGTTATTCACTTAAAAAAACCTGCCCAAAGCTGTTCATCAACCAGTGATGATAATCCAAAGTTGCGTAAATTAACCCGGCCATTTAGAAAAACAATATCTTCTGCAATTAAAAGCTCATATTGCTCACGATATGCCTCTGAATCAGTCGGAAATGATATCTCACCACGGGAATTTATCACTCGATGCCATGGCAAGCCCAATTCATCAGGTGCGTTGCGCAAGGCCCCGCTTATACTTCTAGCGGCTCGCCCTAGACCAGCTCGTGCTGCTACCTCTCCATAAGTCATCACTCGCCCATGGGGAATGGCTGCTACTACCTCCCAAATTGCTGACTGGCGTTGCTCATGAGTCAAGCCCTCAGTCATCAGCAGCTTTATCTACAGGCTTAATAAAATCAGGCTCACAAGCCTTCTGGCTGGCAGCAAGGATTCCGCGCAAGATATTTATTTCATTTTGACCTGGCCTGGCACGAGAATATAAACGTCGCAAACGCGCCATTAGCATCTTAGGCTGGGCTGGGTTTAAGAACCTTGTATCAAGCAGGGTTTCTTCAAGGTGGGTGAAAAACATTTCCATCTGACCGGAATCAACTGGCGCATAATCCAGCGATTCCTGAATTATTCCAGATTCACCAAGAGCTGCAACCCGTAGTTCATAACTCAACACCTGTACAGCTTGAGCTAAGTTCAAGGAGCTGTATTTAGGATTTGCAGGAATATTAAGTAAAAAATGACAGCGCTGAATTTCATCATTAGTTAATCCATGGCGCTCGCGGCCGAATAATATTGCCACCGGATGCTTTGCACTTTCAGTAACCGCCCGCTCAGCTGCTGCTCTAACATCCATTTGCGGCATTGATAATGTGCGCAGGCGCGCGCTAGTGCCAAGCACTAAGGAGATATCTGCAAGCGCACTGTCTAGATCTGCATGTACCACCGCATTTTGTAGCAAATCGTCTGCTCCAGATGCGAGTGCTGTAGCCTCAGCCGCCGGGAAATGATGGGGGCTGACCAAGTGCAAATCACTAAGCCCCATCACCTTCATGGCACGGGCTACCGAGCCAATATTGCCAGGATGAGAGGTATTAATCAGGATTATACGAATATTTTTGAGTAAATCTGCCATAGTTTGCTCTGATCTGCTATCCTTTGCAGCCGTTTTGAAAATGATTAGCCATGTCTGAAGCTGCCCTAAATATTGCCATTGAAGCTGCGCGTAAAGCCGGAGATCTCATACACCGATATTTGCCGAAAATTGACCGCATCCAGGTAAACAAAAAAACCCGTAACGACTATGTTACCGAAGTCGACAAAGCTTGTGAATATGCAATTGTAAGCCATATTCGCAAACTTCACCCTGATCATGCAATTCTTGCCGAAGAAGGCGGCGCTGATGGTGAAAGCGATTCCCTCTGGGTAATTGACCCGCTTGATGGCACCAGTAACTTTCTGCACGGAATTCCTCATTATGCGATCTCCATCGCCTTCCAGTTTAAAGGACGGTTAGAAAGCGCAGTTATCTATGACCCTATAAAAGAAGAGCTGTTTACTGCCAGCAGAGGGCGTGGAGCCTACCTAAACGACCAGCGTTTGCGAGTAAGCACGCTCAACGATCTTTCTGGAGCAATTTTAGGTACTGCCCTACCGTTTCGCAAGCGTCGTGTTCTTGAGCAATCCATGAGCACCTTAAATACAGTTTTCCCAGAGATAGAAGATATCCGCAGAAGTGGCAGCGCCGCATTAGATCTTGCCTATGTAGCTGCTGGTCGCCTCGATGGCTATTGGGAAATGGGCCTAGATCGCTGGGATATCGCCGCCGGAATTTTACTGGTCCGCGAGGCCGGCGGAGTAGTAGCAGATTTTGAAGGCAACGATAACCTAGAGCACGGCGGTAATATTATCGCTACTTCCTACAAACTTATGGCAAGCCTGCACCCCCTAATCACCCAAACCAAGTAAAAACCAAGTGGGGTCAGAGTAAAGTGCCAGAGTAAACGAGAGTTTACT
>CAZEFU010000314.1:0-2678 GCA_964511515.1 uncultured Wenzhouxiangellaceae bacterium | reverse complement strand
GCCTGGTTTTCCCAGAACAGAAAGTGATCTGATTACCGTGGATAACGCTCTGGCATGGGAAGAAGAACCATCCCAAGTTGCGGCTAATGCGTTTACCAGCTCATCATTCGCCCGCACTGCATCTGTGGTTACTCCACCACTGAGTCTTTCTATATAAAGGCAGACCTCTTCACAAAGCCTTGAGCTACGAAGCCCTTTGCCTTGTAGTATTCGGCTTACCTGTGACTGGCTTGCACTTACAGCGGTAGCGATTTCTGATTGGGTAATGCCGTGTTCACGGCAGAACTGGGTTGCCCGCTGTATACGTGCCTGATATTCTGGTTGAATCATGTAATATGCATAATAGTACGCATATTTGCATATTTCAAGAAATGGCTTCGGTTTTAGATGAGGGAATACCTCAAAATAATCCGGTATTAGAATTCAGGTCGGTGGCTGATCGTGACAATGCTTGCTCAATTGCATGCTTGGTAAGAGGTAACCTATCTAACACATCCAGCTTTGCCTTCAGCTCAGGTATCTGCTGGTAAAGTTGCCAAAGGCGGATGGGGACTCGAGGGTTTTTTTGGGACAGATCGAGAGCTGTGCGTTTAACTTCGGTGCTTAGCTCAATATCACGCTTATCCCACATATTTCGGTTTTCTCTGTTATTTGTAGGTGTATCAGCGTGCGGGGAGTACTCCCGGAGCCAGTCACGATCATTACGGTAAAGCCAGGCATAAATAGAAGGTTCCATACTGCGTAAAAGTTTGGTGCCAAGTTGTGGGTATCTACTTATCAGATCGCTCCATGTAGTGCGTGCTTTATCCAAAGCCAAATTAAAGCGGGTTGAATGCCATTCACGTTGTAGCCCAGGCACTGTTCGAAGTATACGGTTTATAGTTGCAATAGATACATCAGTTTGTAAAGCTAGATCTGTTTTCTCAACACCCAAACGTAGTTGCTTAATTAATTCTTCACGTTTGTCTTCTTTTAATTTTTTAGGACGCCTATTAATAGGCAAACCTATCTTTGTTGCCCATGCCATAACAGTGTTAATGTCCACGCCTACTTCTTCGGCAGCTGCTCTCATGGATATGCCTTGGTGTTGTAACAGGTTGAGGACTTGCATTTCACGAGGATCTTTATTGTATCCATGGGTTATTTGAAGGATAGTGTTTTCTGATGAAGTATGATCATCAGTGCTACTCGAACTCTTACATGTATCTAAAAATTTAGTAGCGCCACCAAAAAGCCAATTAACCAGAATTATGTGTCTGAGAGGATGAGTCCCGTTACGTGGACATCGCAGCAACCGGCCAAGTTGTGCTTTAGCTGCATCAGTTGTTGTTGGTAAGGCAGATAATTCGGGTAGTATGCGTATTTTTCTTGAGTATGATAGAAATTCAGGGACCATCATAGTAAAGCGAAGTCGTTGACCCGTTAGCCAACCACGATTAGCGAGTTCCTTTCGATAGATAACCCAAAAGTTGTCAGTGTTCCAAGGGGTGCTGACACCTGTAATGACAAGGGTTTTTACGGTCTGGGCTAGAGATTTTATGGCTTGAGCTGTACTGTTCGAATACTCAATACCATTAGTTGGCCATTGTCGTAATTCTTTGATGCTTGGTAGGTGCCATAAAAATCTTCCAACACCAGTTGATTTAAGCAAAGATTCGTAAAGAGGTTGATTATGAACTTCACACCACCAGTTGCCGGGGAACTGATGCTCTAAATGCCAATATGCCCAACCATATTTTATACGGTCGTCTGCCATACATGTAGGGCAAGTCTTCAGAGGATGATTTGCACGAAATCGGCTGGTGATCAGACCTAGCCTGAATTTTAAATGAGCAACGCTTCTCCCGTACATAATTTCTGCTACCGATGCAGAATCAGATAACGGTATAAATGCGCGGTAATACTTTAAGAGTGTCTTATTAAGAGCAATCTCTTGTGCTGTGCCAAGAGAATATTTAGTTCTCAGTTCAAATTCACCGAGGCAATTCGGAAAATCATGATGGGTTCCAGACCTATGGTTACCAAAGAGACATTCTGATGTCTGCCTGGCAAGTCGATATCCAGATAAAAGATGTATTCGACTGACTAAACTGAATAAGGATTCATCAGGTAACCACTCAAGTAACGGTGAGGCCTCAAACAGTTGCTCAGTATTGCTTGAATTATCCATATGCTATAAATTTTTTGGTTAAATCAATAGGGAAGAATGTTGATTACACAAATCATGAATAACTAGCATTATTATTATGTGGATGGTTCCCAAAATGATGTCCATATCCCGTCATCCCTGGGTAGAAGATCATCATAACGTGCCATCATTACAGGATCGCCGCTATTTAATGCCGCAATTGCGGGTTTCAGTGGCGCCAATAATGTATTGGCTGCTTTAGTAAAGTCTTCTAGCCGAAGACTATCTTCTTTACGTTCGAAAGCGACACGGTGTGCTGCTATCCAAAGAGAAATAATAATTCGCGGAACGCCAGCAGTAAGATCAAGAATAAGCTGACGAAAGTTATCTGAATTTGGTAGTGGACGTTTGACATATTGGTACTTCAGTAATTGTTTAAAAAATATATTGTTAAACTCATTACTTGAAAAAGTAAATGGTGTGAACCTATGGTATCCACCAGTTGTAATGCGTTCTGTTGTACTTAAACGCTTTGTGAGGGCACCAACAC
>CAZEFU010000313.1:0-2685 GCA_964511515.1 uncultured Wenzhouxiangellaceae bacterium | reverse complement strand
CCCCGTATGCGCAAACGGTGCGCGAATAATCCCTTGCCTTGTAGCAATTATTTCCTCACTCAGGGCATTTTGTAAACAGCGTGAAGTGCTGCCGCCATAAGCTCGTACCAGCCCGCCAACACCTAGTTTGGTGCCGCCAAAAAAACGCGTAACTACCACCATAGTAAGATCAAAGTTCTGCCCATCAATGGCGGTCAAAATAGGCTTGCCTGCGGTACTCGCTGGTTCACCATCATCTGCAAATCGATAGTTCTGGCCAATACGATACGCCCAGCAATTATGATTAGCTGCAGGGTCTGAAACTGCTTCAAAAAATTCTAGAGTCTGCTCCAGTGTTTCAACCTTTGCCGCATTAACTATAAATCTACTATGCCGGATTTCAACGGTGTAATTAGCGGCTTCGGATAATTTGCGTAAAGCTTTTGTCACGGGTCAGTTTTCTGGGGGTACAGAGTAGTTACCTTAGATTCTACTTCGCCACAAGCAAGTTGGGTTTTAATCAAGCTACCAGCTTTAAGTTGCGCTGTAGAAAGTACAATTTCCGAATTTTGCTGTAGTTGAGTTACCGAGTAGCCACGTTCAAGAGTAGTTAATGGGCTAAGTGCTTGCAGGGTTCTAACCCGTGCTTGCAGAGCGTTTTGTGACTGCTCTAACTTGTATTGCATGCTTTTTTCAATTATTCCATGCCAGTGTTTAATGCGCATCTGAATTTGCTTGAACATATCCCTAGGACTACATCTGCCAAGCCTACGTTTCAACTCATGCATACGTTGCTGGTAATCATCTGCTGATCTGTTAGTAGCGAGTTTTAATCTAGAGTTAAGACCAGCAAGTTGTAGCTGCTGCTGATCGAGTTGCCGGGCTGGGTGGCGCGCTAGTAAGCGCTGCTCTAGATTATCTAGCTGTTGGCTATTGGCTTGTAAGCGAGCTTCGAATGCGCGGCGCAATTTTGTTTCGTGCTGGCGTAAGCTGGATTTTATCTGGCGTTGATCGCGGCTTAATAATTCCGCCGCTGCTGATGGAGTTGCAGCCCTTAGATCGGCAACAAAATCAGTAATTACAGTGTCAACTTCATGACCAACAGCAGAAACCACAGGAATAGTGCTGGCAAATACAGCTCTAGCAACACTTTCTTCATTAAAAGCCCAAAGATCTTCCAGCGAGCCACCACCTCTGCCTAATAAAACCACCTCGGCCCAGTTATGGCGGTTGCAAGCTGTAAGAGCTGCAACAATGGCTGGCGCTGCCGCATTGCCTTGAACTGGCACAGGGTACAAACGCAGCGAAGCTAGCGGCCAGCGGCGCTTGAATATCGAAATAATATCTCGTATAACAGCGCCAGATTCCGATGTTATAACCGCAATATTCTGTATATGCTCAGGTAGTGCTTGCTTTGCTTCTGCTGCGAACAGCCCTTCTTTTTGCAGGCGTTGTTTTAATTCTTCAAACTGTTGTTGCAGCACACCAGCACCAGCAGCGTCCATGCGGTCAGCAATTAACTGATAGTTTCCCCTGGCTTCATACAGGCTAACTTTACCGCGCACCCGCACCAACAGCCCATTTTCTGCCTCAACCATCACTTTAGAACGCTGCCCACGAAACAAAGCACAGCTAATCTGCGCTTTATCGTCTTTTAAACTGAAATACAAATGCCCAGATGCCGGTTTAGAAAGATTCGATATTTCCCCTTCCAACCAAATAGACGGAAACGACATCTCCAACTCACCTTTAACCAGGCGGTTAAGCTGACTTGGAGTAAATATATTTTCCGTCATAATCATAACTTCAATAAAATGGGGTCAGAGTAAAGGGTCAGAGTAAAATTCAATTTCATCAGGAATCAGCACTTGCAAACCATTGTACGGTAGCTAGGGTCAGAGTAAAGGGTCAGAGTAAATATAGGCCAAGGAATGTATTCCATATTCCTGTGTTGGTAATTGCTTAGTGAAAATTGAGTTGTGCATAGATGTAATCTACAATGGTATCGATATTTGATTTTAGGGTGAGACTTAATGCAAAAGAATATTGCTATTTGGGCAACTCTTTCCGTACTTTTATTACTTGCTTCAGGTAATGCTTATGGGCAGACTGAAGTTGTAGTCACTCCAACAAATACTCAAGGCTGGCTTATAGCCAACCAAAGAGCAGATTCAACTGTGGTAATTACTGCCAATACGCCGCGTGCAGGAAATGGTTCGCTCGAGTTTGTTACTAATTTTGCAACCTCAGGCCAAGATAAAGTTGACTATCAACTAACTTGGGACCCTACTGTTGAAACTGGTCGAACACTAGCGAATTTAAGCGCCCTTGCGTATGAATACTATCGTGATAGCGCTGCATCTACAGTGGCTGCTCACTTTCACCCAGTACTGAAAATGGGTTGGTATCATGATGGTGGCACACCATTAGATCTTTCTGATGATAGTGCAGGCACTTTTGTTCACGAAGAGGTTTATCAAGGAGTTAACCCGGTTCCTGTGGATTCTTGGGATATCAATACAATCGATTTTTCGAATGATAACTTTTGGGTGTATTGTAGTAATTGTGGTGGTAGTTCTGGTGTTGTTCAGAGCTTTAATAACACTTTGCAAGATTGGCAAGCGGGGCCAATTACAGGTCAACCAGCTGATCCAACCCCTCCAGATATGAGCGTAGGTACTACCTACATATTTTCCGTTGGTATTG
>CAZEFU010000312.1:0-2695 GCA_964511515.1 uncultured Wenzhouxiangellaceae bacterium | reverse complement strand
GCTGTGTTTATGAATATAGCGCGCCAGAGTTTCTTTGCCAGCGCCAGATTCGCCGCGAATTAACACTGCTTCATCGTGGTCTGCAATTTGCTCTGCTGCTGCCCGTAGTTTGGTCATTGCAGGGCTGTTGCCGAGAGGATCCAGACTAGATTTGGCTTTACTTGGCGTTGCAGTTTGTGTGTTATTGGCGCCGCTGACAAGGGCTTGCTCAACGGTTAGAATAAGTTTGCCTAATGAAAGCGGTTTTTCAACAAAGTCAAAAGCCCCAGCGCGGGTGGCTTCAACTGCGGTTTCTACGGTGCCATGCCCAGAAATCATTACAATTGGGCAGCAATTATCAGTTTGACTTTGCCATTCATGCAGCAGACTTATGCCATCGGTGTCGGGCATCCAAATATCGAGCAACACCAAATCTGGCATTTGCGCGCTAAACTTGGCACGGGCGGATTCTCCGTTTTCTGCGGTTTCCACCTGATAACCCTCGTCTTCGAGAATATCCTTGATTAATTCGCGGATATCCGGCTCATCATCTACTACTAATATTTTCTTTTCGGTCATGTTGTTTCAGTATAAGTTACAGCCAATTCGCAGTTTCTGGCTCGCTGGCCAGCATTTCTGGAATTGCCTAGTGGTTACAGATTGTTGTTTTAGTGCAACAGAATAACAAAATTGCCAGCTAATGTCTGGATTGTATCAATTATTAGCCCGATTGCGGCAGCCGTACCTCAACAATCACTCCGCCATTATCGGCATGGCTAAGTTGAATGTCGCCTTGGTGAGAACTGACAATTTTATGTGAAATAACTAGCCCTAGACCACTGCTATTGGCTTTAGTGCTAACCCCTGGCTGGAACAAACGATCACGAATTTCAGCTGCCAGCCCCGGCCCGTTGTCTATTATTTTCAATACTTGTACAGCTGGGGCTTGCTTGGTATCAATCTGACTGCTAATGACTAAACTAGCTGCAGTTTTGGCACCCATAGAATCGAGCGCATTGCGAATAAGGTTGTGCAGTAATTGCCGTAGCTGGCCACTACTGCCGCTGATTAGCGGGTTATCTGCAGCTAATTGCAAGCTTATTAATGCTGGGCGTTCAGGGTCGTTATACATGCCCGCAACCTCAGTAATCAAGGCATTGAGATCAAGTTTACCGTGACCTTGGCCAAGGCCAACATTGGTGGCTGTGTCTTGGGCGTAGTCGCCAAAATCATCAACCAGTTTCTTTAAGGCATCTACCTGATTTACAATTGTATCGGTAGCTTGCTGCAGAAATATTTGATCTTTTTCGTCGAGTTTTTTGGCTAATTTGTACTGCAAACGCTCAGCGGACAGGCGAATTGGAGTTAGCGGATTTTTTACTTCATGTGCCATTCTTCGGGCAGCCTCGGCCCATGCTGCCTCCCTTTGCGCTTGGTCTAAAACGGTTACATCATCAAATACTACTACTAAGCCTGCAGGCTGGTCGTTGTAATCGGGTAACTGGCTGCCACGGCACATCAGTACTAGCGGACGCCCATCACGGTTAAGCTTGAGCTCATCGCGCCAGTTGACCTCGGACGCAGAGATAGCTTGCTTAATTCGCTCTGCCAGAACTTGTATTGACGGCTGTTTTGTGGCTATTTCAGTTAAGGTGCAGCCTTCAAGCTCAGCCAAAGGTACTGCCAAAATATTGCTGCTACTATCATTGCTAGTGATTAAGCGACCATCGCCATCAAAGGACATTACTCCTGCAGAAAGACGACTTAAAACGGTTTGCAGATATTCCCGTTGGCGTTGTAACAGCGCCCTGGATTCTTCATTTTCTCTACCTGCGCGTTTTAACTCAGAGGTCATCAGATTGAATGAATGCACCAGAAAACCCAGCTCGTCGTGTTGGCGTGCAGTAATTACTCGGTCTAGGTCACCACCGGCAACCGATTCTGTTGCCTCCGCCAGCTCTGATATGGGCCTTACCATTCGCCGAGCTGCATTAAAGCCAGCGAGAATTGCCAACAAGACAGTAATCATTAGTACCAAAGACAGAATCAAGATAAAGCTTTGCTTGAGTGAGTCGCGTAAATAATCTACCCGTTGAAAGCGATCATATTCAGCCTGAATATTCCCAGCCAATGAAATAAAGTCGGCAGGCAGCGGATAAACTGCCTGTAATAATTGGATGTTGCTGCCGCTCGGATTAGGCAGCTGGGTGAGCACCCGTACTTGCAAGCGCCCATCAGCAGCCGGTTCTGCGGCGGCGTAAGTGCCAGTTTCATTGGCTTGCAATAAGGCAAAATCACCCGGCCGGTTATGTTCGATTAAATTTGGATCAATATTGGCGGTGCGCAATATTTGCCCTTGTTGATCCATCACCGATAACTCGGTCGGCCCGGCCGCGCTTACACGGCGTAATAATTGGGTTGCTAACTGGTTGCCTGGAGTTGTGTCTATATCATCGGCAAGTCGGCGTACCTGGTTTCGGGCTTGCAGGGTTTGCATATCTAAAAAGCGCTGCCCTATCTCGATTGAATCGGCCAGTGCGGATTCAACTTTGACATCAAACCAGCCATCTATTGTTTCATTTAAAAATTGTATGGAGAACAAATATACAATTAAGGCAGGAGGTATAGCCAGAATTAAAAATGTACGCACCATGCGTGCGCTAAGCCTTGCTCCTGGCGTTTCTTTACGCACTTGGGTATATAGTTTTATCAGCCG
>CAZEFU010000311.1:0-2697 GCA_964511515.1 uncultured Wenzhouxiangellaceae bacterium | reverse complement strand
TTTTTCGACCGGTCATTATAGAAAATCCAAGCTGTGGGGTTTTCACACAGCCTCCATCGTTGGAAAGACAAAGGCCTGTTTGCCATAGCAATTGAACTAGTATTTTGATATTATTCAATAAGATTTATAAAGTTCATATGAAAATTGGAGTAAAACGCATGTTAAAAGTGATGACGAAAACGTTAGTAGCCGCACTTATTGTCAGTTTGGTTCTTTTGCCAAATTTTGCCAATGCCACCCAAGACGATACCATACCTATAGGTGTTCGTATTCAGATTACCAATGTAAATGCTGCCACCGGGCAAGTGGATCTTGATGTGATCGTAAGCTCTTATTCTGCAGCTAGCGCTAAGGATTTAATCGCTGTCTGGATTGGGGACCGGTTTTTTTACGACTGGAGTAACCCGACTACATCTACTAAATCAAATACTGAGTGGGTTCTGGTAGATCCCACTGGAATTAAAGCGCTTGATTTTGGTGATGGTAATGTTATTGATGCCACGATGTTAGCGGTAGATAATGTCGCACCCCGTACTTATCGTGGATCATTTTCACACACCTACGCTATGGCAGGAAATTTCACAATTACTACCAAAGTCGTTGGGGTATACCTTGGTAATACCACGGCACCTAATTATGGTGTTAACTACGGTAATCCAATTACCTTTATACCTAACCAGCCAGACTCTCCTCAAGTTTCGGCAAACACTAGAGTTACTTCAAAACCACAGAGTGATAGCTATGGTTTTTTAGCTTATAGGCCAACGAGCGGCTCAAGTCGCATAGGCGCACGGCGCGGAAATATGCTCGGCCTCAGCAATACTGCGCAAGTTACTGTGAATCCGCAAGGTGGCTTTGGAAATGGTAGTATTCCGATACCATTTTTAGATGATTTTTCTAAATTATTGATGGGTTTGTTTTTAGCGTTTGCAGGCGGTTTTGTATTAGTTTCGCGCAAGTAGTTAGCTAATAATACTAATTTAATCAAGCCGGCGGTTGCCGGCTTTTTTATTGGGTTTATTTAGGCTGGCGTAGTTGGTGTTTTCTGTTTGCGTTTCTAGACCGCACATCCGTGTGCTAGCCCAGTATTCGTACAGCCTAAACTCAGCCGCCTGTTGCTAGTTTATTACGTATTTCAACGACCCTTGGGTCGTCTGGCGCGTATTTCAAAAACAGATTGTAGTGTTTTTTAGCAACTGCCCAATCTGAGTTTTTCTCTGCAATTTCAGCCAGTGCGAAGTGAGTATCGGAAGATTTTGGATTGGTATTCAATACTATTGCCAGTTCCTCAGATGCTTTTTGACTTTCTCCGTTTTTGTGTAAGAATAAACCGTAATTTACCCGTGCTTGCCAATAGTCGGGGTTTATTTCTAAGGTTCTTAAATATGACAAAGTGGCCAAATCAGTTTTGTTTTGAGCGTCCTGAGCGATAGCAAGATTACTCCAGGCTTCGAATAAATTCGGATTAAGTTTGACGGCTATTCCAGCTTCCTTTTCAGCTAAGGTCCATTGCTGTTGGTTTACTGCCAGCGCAGCGAGATTATTATGCGCGTCGGTATGGCGGGGGTATTTTTTTACTAATGCCTTTAAACTATCCAGCGCTTCCTGATATTTACCTGATTGATACAGTGCAATAGCTTGATTGTTTAAGATTGCAGGGTTTTCAGAATCGCCTTCTAAAGCCAGGTCATATTGCTGCTGGGCCAAATCTATTTGGCCTTTACGCGAGTACCAGGTTCCTAGTGCCAGATGATATTCTGACTGGCTTTGATCGCTGAGTCTGATGGCTTCACGCAGGTGTTTTTCAATCCCGCCATCATCCGGACTCACCGCAACAAGCAAGACACCAATGCGCCCATGTAAGATTGCATCATCCGGGTTTTTTAGTAATCCGGTACGATAGGTTTCAATCGCCTCAGTAGTCCGGCTTTGGCTTTGCAATAGGTCTCCAAGACGGAGCCAGCCAAGGCTTAAAAACGGATCACGATCAATAGCGCTTCGAATACGCTTCTCGGCGGCTTGTGGGTCAGCCGGTAAATCTACCATGGCAGCCCAAGCAAGATTGAACTTAGGGTTTTCAGGTGATAGTTCTAGCCCGGTTGCCAGTACGGATTTAGCTTCATCCCTCTGCTTTAATGCGGACAAGGTTGTAACCAGGTTCAGCCTGGCTTCAATTTCACGAGGCTCGGCATCGATTACCGCTTGCAGTAATAATAGCGCTTTATCATGTGCGCCCCGGCGATTTTCGATGCTGGCCATCATTACCTGCAAGCGCCGGTATTCTGGGTCTAATACCATTGCTTGGCTGAGCACTGCGCTGGCATCATCAAGCTCATTCATGCGTAGATAAACTTGGGTTAGATCAACAAGTGCGGCAAGATTATTAGGGTCGTTTTCCAACACTTCATCGAGCACATCTTCCGCTTGTTCCAACAAGCCGTCATTTGCTAAGGATCTGGATCTTTCCAGGCCGACATGAAATCCGATCATATCTTTAGGGTCAGGGCGCTCGTCATCGGGAATGCTAGTCTGGCTACCCATGGCTATATAACCGAGTCCGCGCAGACGCTCAAGGGCATCGGAATCAAGTTCTAGGCTATTGCTGTCGCTATCTGGAAACTGGCTGGTGATAGCTGCCAGCGCCAATTCAAGATCATATACGATGTTTGTATTTTGCTCGATAAGGTTGCTAAGCTC
>CAZEFU010000310.1:0-2704 GCA_964511515.1 uncultured Wenzhouxiangellaceae bacterium | reverse complement strand
GATAGTACGCAGGGGCCAAAAATCTGTCACAGGCTGGGGGTTTTAGCACAGCCTCATACGCGGGAAAGACGGGAAAACCCCCAATCAAAGTAGTAGCCGCCATAATCCGTGACTCAGCCGGTAGAGTGCTGCTCGGCCAGCGCCTCCCAGGCACACACCTGGAAGGTTTATGGGAATTCCCCGGTGGTAAGATAGAAACTGGTGAATCAAGCTCGCAAGCACTCAAGCGCGAACTCAAAGAAGAGCTGGGCATTTGTGTAACTAGCCAACAAAAATTCATCTGTATAACTCACCAATACCCAGAAAAAACCATCGAACTACAAGCTCTAGAAGTACACAGTTGGCAAGGAGCAATAGAAAGTCGTGAACAACAGAACTTACAATGGGTGGAAGTAAAAGATTTAGCTGGCATTAAAATGCCAGATGCGGATATCCCGATAGTCAAAGCCATGCAATTGCCAGCAAAATTACGAATCACCCCGAACTGTGTAAACTGGCAAACCTATCTTCAGTGTGTGAAAGATGATTTGGCAAGAGGTAATGACTTTATCCTACTGCGCGCAGCAAAACTTAGCCCGGCAGAGCAAACTCAATTGCTAAACTCTATAGCTAGTATCGAAGACCGAGCAACAGCAAAGATAATAATAAATTTCGACACTGATCCCAGCAGTTACCACAACCAGTTAGATGGCGTGCATCTTAAGTCTGCTCAGCTTCAGCAAAGCCAGTACCGCCCAATCTCTAATGACAAACTATTATCGGCAGCTTGTCATAATATAGAAGAAATTCGTCAAGCAGAAAAAATCGAAGCAGATTTCATCACCCTGTCACCACTGTACGCAACTAAATCTCATCCAAATGCAAAGCCTTTAGGTGAAAGTATTTTCCAAGATATCTGCAGGCAAACTAATCTACCCGTTTATGCTCTGGGTGGAATAGAACCGGATGATCTCGCCAAAATCCGCACTTTGGGAGGGCAGGGGGTTGCGGGAATAAGCAAATTCTAGAGGTTAAACAGAGGAAATATCCAAGATGTGGTCGTTTACTCAGGTTAAATGGAAACGCAGATGGTGAAATGTGTGCTATATTCCTTGTTAATCGATGTGGCTGGTGTAAAAAATCACTACCGTTAGTAGGGAGTCGCATTATAAAAAGAAGGTATGCCTATTTATTGAAAGGATTCAATTAGGCGGAAAGAGAATATGGGTCTAAGTCTGCAAAATAACAAGCAGCGCCACATTGCGACCAGCAACTATCCGTTGTCGCGCGCACTGGCACGGCGTTTAATGCACTACTTCAATGCCTTCCGGCTGGTGGTATCGCTGGTTATTCTGGTGGTATTATTTTCCACCTTCAGCCACAGTGTCGCCGCTGAATTACTCACCATCGCTAAATCTACCGCAATAGTTTATCTGGTAGACAGCATTTTGATGATCATGCTGCTCAGGCGCAACCCGGAACAACCACAGGTTCTAGCTCAGTTTGCATTTATTATTGATATCCTGGTAACTGGGATTCTTATATACACTCTCGACTCTATTGCCAATGGCACTGGCCTGTTGCTAATTTTTTGGTGTTCAGTCGCTGCCTTAATTCTTCCCAGAAAATTCGCAATATCGCTAGCTGCAGTATCAGCAATTTTTGTTATAAGCCTCACCGGCTGGCATGTTTTCTACGGCGATGGCGATATAAGTCGCTGGTTTGCTTCGGGAATATACGCCACCACATTTATGTTGGGTGTGCTGATATTTAGTGCACTGGCTGGTTGGAATCAACAATATGAGTTACTGGCGCGGCAGCACAGAGTTGATCTGGGCAATCTTGAGCAGGTAAATGAAATTATTATTCGGCGCATGCGTACTGGAGTGCTGGTTGTAGATGCCGATGATAAGATCAGGTTAATGAATGAGTCTGCCTGGTTCTTGCTGGGTTCGCCCAATACCAGAGATAAAAAAATCACTGATATGGCGCCTAAATTAGTGAAACTGCTTCGTTCATGGCGCACTGGTCGCGACGTACCCGATGAACCTGTCGCACTAACGCCTGGTCACTCACCGGTTATCCCGCAATTCATCCCAATTCCAGGAACCAAGATCGAGGCTACCCTGATTTTTCTGCAGGATACAGCCAAACTTTCGCGTCAGGCCAGTACTATTGCCACAGATACATTGGCAAAACTTTCTGGCAGCATCGCTCATGAAATACGCAACCCACTGGCAGCAATTGTGAATGCTGGTGAATTATTGCAAGAGTCGGAGAACTTGGATGAAGGTAATGCCCGCCTGCTTGATATAATCAGTAATCAGAGCGAAAGAATAAATAATATTATCGAGAATATATTCCAGCTCTCGCGGCAACAGCGATCACGGGCTGAGGTGATAGTGATAAATAGTGAGCTCAAAACCCTGGTTGCCGAATATATAAAAATGATGCCCGACTGCTGCTTAAACATTAATTTGCAACTCCCGGCAACACCAGTGTATGGCTTGTTCGATAAAACTCAATTCCAACAGGTCATTAATCAGTTGTTGGAAAATGCCACCACCCACGCCAAGTCAACTGGCGATATGGTTGAGGTAATCGTTGCTCTGGATGTTCAGCGCGGTACTGGTAAACCAATTGTAGATATTCAAGATAATGGGCCGGGTATACAAGATGGGATTCTTGCCGATATTTTCGAGCCTTTTTATTCAACTCACAAACA
>CAZEFU010000309.1:0-2705 GCA_964511515.1 uncultured Wenzhouxiangellaceae bacterium | reverse complement strand
CACGTAATTGCTAATGAAATGGGGGTTAATTTACGTCAAACCTCAGGCCCAGTATTAGAACGTGCTGGCGATCTGGCTGCCTTGCTAACCAATCTTGAACCTGGTGATGTCTTGTTTATTGATGAGATTCACCGTTTATCTCCAGTAGTTGAAGAAGTGCTTTACCCGGCAATGGAAGACTACCAGCTCGATATTATGATTGGAGAGGGCCCCGCTGCACGCTCAATTAAACTTGATTTACCAAACTTTACTTTAATCGGTGCTACTACTCGGGCGGGACTGCTAACCTCGCCCTTACGCGACCGTTTTGGCATTGTCGAGCGTCTTGAGTTCTACAATGATGATGAATTGGCATCAATAGTGAGTCGTTCAGCCAAAATTCTTGAGATTCCATCTAATGCTGATGGCGCTTTCGAGATCGCCAGGCGCTCCCGTGGTACTCCACGAATTGCCAATCGTTTGTTGCGCCGGGTTAGAGATTACGCAGAAGTTCGCGGTGATGGGCATATTGATCTTGAAATTGCTGCCGCCGCCATGGAAATGCTGAAAGTGGATGATCAAGGTTTTGATGTTATGGATCGCCGCTTGCTGCAAATAATCATCAAAAACTTTGATGGTGGACCGGTTGGAGTAGACTCCCTCGCTGCAGCTTTAAGTGAAGAGCGCGGTACGGTGGAGGATGTATTAGAGCCATTTTTAATCCAGCAAGGTTATATTACCCGCACCTCCCGTGGTCGTATGGCAACAGCAAATGCCTGGCGTCATTTGGACTTGGTTCCACCCCGCAGTGCAACTAGCGCAGATGATGACCTCTTTGATTAACAACATAAATCAGAATATTGCCAGAATCTATTCTTAAAATGACTGAATTCAATTGGAAAATCCGTGTTTACTATGAAGATACAGATGCAGGTGGTGTGGTTTATCACAGCCAATATTTGAACTTTTTCGAGCGCGCGCGTACCGAATGGTTACGGGCAAAAAATATAGACCAATCGCGGTTGGCAGATGAACTGGAGATTTTATTCGTAGTGCGCAACATGGATGTGGAATTTATCAAGCCTGCTCGTCTGGACGACGAGTTGCTGGTCAGCGTCAAGCTGGAACGACTTGGTGCAGCTTCGATGCTGCTTAGTCAACAGATGTTTCGCGCCAGCGATCAACAATTATTAGCTAGCGCCAAAGTTCGTGCAGCTAGCCTTAGTGCCAAGGGTTTTAAACCTGTGCGCATACCCGAAATTTTACTCAAGGAAATAACCCAATGAATGCAGATCTCTCAATCTTGCACTTAATAATGGAAGCCAGTTTGCTGGTTAAGTTGGTAATGCTCTCCCTACTGTTAGCCTCTGTCGCCTCCTGGGTGGTTATCTTTCAGAAGCGTCAGATGTTAAAAAATGCGACCAAAAAAGCAGATCAATTCGAAGAACACTTTTGGTCCGGTGCTGATCTCAGTCGTTTGTATGAAGGTATTTCCAACGGCAAGAAAAAATCAGAAGGTATGGATTATATTTTTGAAGCCGGCTTTAGAGAGTTTGCGCGCATGCGCCAGCAAACTGGTATGTCGGCCAGTGAAATGGTTGAGGGCGCGCAGCGCTCAATGCGGATTGCTCTGACTCGGGAAATGGACCGAATTGAACACCGTTTAACCTTCTTGGCTACAGTAGGCTCAACCAGCCCCTATGTAGGTCTGTTTGGTACGGTTTGGGGCATTATGACGGCCTTCCAAGGGCTAGCCAATACTACCCAAGCAACTATTCAATCGGTTGCCCCCGGTATTGCCGAGGCACTTGTAGCCACTGCTATGGGGTTATTTGCTGCGATTCCTGCGGTTATTGCCTACAACCGTTATTCCAACCAAGTGGGACGAGTCGAATTGCGCTACGACAACTTCAAAGAAGAATTCTCCACTATTTTACAACGCCAAGCTCACAATCTGACTAAATCATCCGACAGCGGTGAGTTTTAATGCCCAGCCAATACGAAATCCGTAAACGGCGCTTGCCAATAGCGGAAATCAATGTAGTTCCATACATTGATGTAATGCTGGTACTGCTGGTTATTTTTATGATTACCGCACCGCTATTGAACCTGGGTGTACAGGTAGATTTGCCTGAAGCTGATGCTGCGGCTATGGAAGTTGACCCAGATAATATACCGGTAATTATTACCGTAATGGAAAATGGCGACCTGTATTTAAACGCTGTCGGTGACGATGCTGGCTTGGTTAGCCCAGAACAACTGGTTAAGCAGGTAGCTGTATTTGTACGCCGTAATCCACGCATAGAAGTGCCGGTAGGTGGTGACGAGCGCGCCGCCTATGGGCAAATATACCAAACTATGGTGTTGTTGCAGCAAGCCGGTGTAAGTAAAGTAGGCTTGATGGGCGACCCGCTGGAAAGTCCATAGTGGCGGTTAAGCAATAAAAATGCAGGAGTTCGGTAAACCACTGCTCTATGCAATCCTCGTGCACCTCGGCTTGTTGGTGTTGATGATTGTTGGAACCTGGGACTGGAAGAAATTCCAGCCACCGCGCCTGGCTGGTTTGAATATTGAGGCCGTAGTTGTTAACAGCAAAGACCTGAATCAGAAAGTCAAGCGTGTAAAAGCGGTTGAGCATGGCCGTGGATGGGTCTGGCATTTGTACCACGATCAGATCGTAGCTGGATGGCGGTGATCGCTTCACAAACAGTCTTCCGTCCATCATG
>CAZEFU010000308.1:0-2707 GCA_964511515.1 uncultured Wenzhouxiangellaceae bacterium | reverse complement strand
CGTAAAACAGTCTCAAGATCAGGACATGTCTCAAGCACAGACTGAAGCAGCGTTGCCCTCGCCGATGAAGTTACCAACACCGAAACAGTACAGTCACGCAGGATATGCGCCACCTGATCGGGTTTTAGGAGTGAATTAATGGGTACGAAAACGCCCCCTGCTGTGCTGGTCGCTAATAATGTGGTCACCAGCTCAATTTGTTTGGGTAAATAAACCGCCAGCCTTTGTTGGCGCTTCAGACCCAGCCGAATAAGCATGGCCGCTTGCTGATGAACCACGGTTGCCAGCTCCGAATAAGACAGGGTTTGTTTACGATCCGACAAAGCGTCGGAATCAGGTGTTACCCTAATCTGGTCAAATAAAAGGTCGTGTAATTGCATATCAAGTTACGGTTAATCACTTGATTGAAGGTAAATCATAACGTATATGGATTGACTCTGAAAAGAGATGCTTCCAGCCACAATTGGCAGCCACTTGAACGAACGGAACTTCCTTCTAATCTTGTGGAATTTGTAGTACTGGATTAAGCCCATTGGCACCCGCTAGCGTTGCTATCCAGAACCCCGTCCACGAGACTAGATTGTTATTATTTTGTATGAGCTTATATGAGAGACCATCAAAGTACCAAAATGTGTTTTCGACGATATTTTCACTTTTGGCCTGATCGAGTGTACAGCCACTCGCACATAAACCACTGTTAGTAACAATACGTAGTCGATTAAAAGCAATAGTGTAAGGAAATATATGTCCAAGCATATTCCATTGTACTGCGGCAGGTTTTGTAGCCAACGGTAAACTATAACACCCGCTAGTGCTAGCGCACTGGTTGGACTGGGTCACTAAAATCGGGGTACTTCCCTGGGGTAGGTCAAGTCTGGCAGTATGGGTATTTAACTGGATGATCCAGTAACCTGTACCCTGAGTTAAAATCCCATTGAGTCCTATATTTGTATAGGTGTTTGTAGCAGAGTTGTAGGAGTAAACCATCCAGTCTGTATCATAGGTACCGCTTAAATCATCACCGAAGACAGCCTGAACGGTTGTGGAGCCAGCGGGCAATGAGCAGGATAGACTGATTTGAGCCCATTTATTTTGAGCCAGATTTAGAGCGGTTTCACAAAGATTCACAGGTGAATGCTGGACTCCTGTACCGGGCGACCAAGCCCATACGCTAGGAGTCACCTCATTTTCAACTTCAATCATACCACCATAGTCCCAAGCCATTCCGTCATTGGCATCCTGCCAGCTTGCACCTTCATCGGTAGAATAAACAATACCCAGAGAGTTGCTTGACCCACCCGAATGATAGCTTTCGGAGCCAGTTGCATAGAGTACACTGGAATTGCGGGGACTAATTGCCACGCCACGCATATGATCATTCGTGATTAGTTTTGTCCAGCTTGCACCCGCATTATCCGAGCGATAGAGACCTTTACCTGCACCCAATACGGTCACATAAACACGATTAGGGATATTAGGGTCTGTTTGAATATCAAACACGCCTTCCCATGGAAGAACCGTGATTTCCACTGCCGATGATAAATAAGTGTAGCCAAAAGTCGGCACAATATCTTCACGCACTGGAAGACTTGCTGGATTTGCTTTAAGTGCCGGGTTGGTAACCGGCGTCCAGCTATTGCCTTCATCAAGCGAGCGCCATAGACCGTTTTTACCACCCGCATAGACAATATCACTATCAAATTTATCCACTTCGGTAAACTTTAGCCCGCCATTTGCTAATACGAGTAACCAGTTTTGTCCATCATCAGTAGATTTATAGACATCCCCTTTCACGGTCATGTACAGCCGCCTGTTATTAACAGGACTATTATTATCAACCGATAGACCATAGAGTCGGATGGAAACAGCTCCAGTTGGAAGTCCATTACCGCTCCATTGCCAGTTTTCACCGTGATTTGTACTTTTGAAAAGTCCTGTTTTAGAGACAATGCCTTCAGTTACATCGCTATATTGACCTCTACTGAAGGAAGCCCACACCACTGCCTCTCTGTCTGGATCACTGAGTAATGTGGATATATTGGCACCTTCTCCGGTTACAGCAAGTGCTTGATCAACGGGTAGATCAGAGACATCGGCTATATTCCAGACGTATTCATGGTAGATATTGTAGTTGGGCTGAGTGCGTTTCCAGCTAGCACCGTGGTCGATACTGTACCAGAAGCCGATATCGTAGCCTCCCATGTAAACAACATCAGAGTTGGCGTCACTGACTTCAAGTACATGGCCATTGATATTCTCCATACCTGTTGATAACCAGCGTCCGCTGGAGGCTCCTACCTCCTGAGTGGAAATGTTATTCAAATGTACACCGCCGTCAAAAGTTGCCCAAACCCATTGCCCAAACGATGCATACATTCTGTCAGAGTTAAAAATATCTTTCGTTAATGTTTTTGACAGCCCATTGAAGCTTACGCTGTAAGAAAAATATTGATTATTGGAATGACCTGTAAACCAGTTGCTAACAAAGCCCGTGTGCGCCCAGTTTTGTCCACCATCGGTGCTTTCCCAGGTGCCAGCATCATCAAACCAGTCATAGGGATAGAGAATATCAACCAGACGAATAATAGTTTGATCACGGGTTCCTACGCTAATGATACCGGTCTTGTCAGTGAGCCAACTAAAGCTTGCTCCGCTATTAGTGCTTTTATAAAAAGCACCTGCATATTCACTGCCTCCTACATATTCA
>CAZEFU010000307.1:0-2736 GCA_964511515.1 uncultured Wenzhouxiangellaceae bacterium | reverse complement strand
GCCTTCGGCACGAACCGTTATATTAAATTGCCCGATAGTGGCCTTGGCCGTTGCTGCTGGGATAGACGATTCAGGCTCTTGTTTGCATGCAGACAAAGGCAGCAACAAAGCCAACAATAACGGTATTAACTTGTAGCTTGTCATGTTCCTTTCCTGGAGTTCACAAAAATTTCTGCTGTGACCCGCATTCCTGGTCGCATTAAATCTGGGTCTAATTTCTCAATTGTCACTCTGGCATCAAATACTTTGGCAGGTTGGTTTCTGGAGCGATTTCTTACCACTGATCCACGCGACTCAATCACGCCTTCAAAATGCTCTTCTGGCTTGGCATCTAGCCTAAATCTTACCCGTTGACCGGCTTCAACTTTGGCCGCTTCTCTCTCAGGTATTTGTAATAAGATCTGTAAAGACTCCATATCAGGGATTTCTGCAACGGTGCGCCCTCTCCAAACCTGGTCACCAACCTTAACCCGGTTACCACGACGATCTCTACCGATCACAAGTATTCCCTCGCCCTCAGCAAATACAGTTGCCTTAGCGATGTCGGCTTGTAATAAATCAACCTTGTTGCTGAGCTTCTTGTGTTCACCTTCTAAGGCACTTTTTTCAACTCTTTGTAAATTTTTCTCAAGCTGAAAAGCAGCTTTAGCACGTTGTAATTCCAACTCAGCCAGTTTTAAATTTAACTGGTTTTTCTCAAACTCTTTTGCGGCAAGCAAGGTGTTTGGAATATCTGCTTTCATTTGCGCTTTTTCCAAACCGCTGTTTCTTTGATCAACCTCAAGCCGAAGGTCTGCTAACAACTGTTTGGATTTTAATTCCAGCTGCTCAAGCTCCTTGGTTTTTTTATCTACATCAGCCCTGCTGGTGCGCAATGACTCTTGCAGCTCTTGGGTATCAAACTTTACAATCGGCTTACCCGGTTTAACCCGCGAGCCGTCCTTGCTGAGCATCGCTATTTTTACATTCCACATATTCTCAAACTGAGGAGGAGTAATTGAGCGCAGGCGGGTTGCTATTATCTCACCACTGCTCTGAATGCTTGCGGTGCTGCTCTGACTACTCTTAAACTCCGTGCTTTCATCAGCACAAGAGATTAAAGTGAAGATGCTTACAATAATAAATAACTGCTTCATGAGGAAACCTCTACCAGTACACTCATGCCTGGCATTAATGCAGGTAATTGCTGATCAGGATCAAATTCTACTCGACCCTGCATATATAACCCCTTGCCCCACTCTTTTCTAGCTTCGCCTTGTACCTGTAGCTCAGTAATTATTCCTTTATAAGATACATTGGGGTATGCATCCAGAAAGATCTTCACTGTCTGCTCAAGCTCTATGCTCGGCCGATCAACGGCATTTATATACATGCGCACATACATGCTGCTGGTATCAACAACTTCTGCAATAAAGAAACTGGTTTGCACATTATCACCAGCTCTAAATTTGCTCCGGTTCCATGGGTGTTTTTTATATAAAATAAAACCATCCAGTTCGGCGTATATGGCATTTCCTGCAGTTAACTGTTGAAACCACCCTATGTCGTTATCTGCTACGGTCTGGTCCAGATTAGACTTTAATTTAGCTTCTTTTAGTTTCTTTTCTCGGTCACCGGCATCTTCTTGTGCTTTATTCACCGCCTGTTGCGCCCGGCTTAGCTCTAGCTGGTTATCTGCGTGGTTTAATTCGCCAATATAGAGAGCCTCAATACGGGCTTCGGTCTCAGCTAGTTGCAGCCGAATTTTTGCAATTTTGGCATCATAAACTGCCAGTTGTTTCTCTTTTTCCAGCCGGGCAATTGTACGCTCGCTATCTGCTTTGGTTTTGGCGTTTCTTTCATTGGCTTGAAGAATCTGGCTGTCATTGGTACTATTATCAAAACGTACCGCCAACTCTCCAGCTTTAAGCAAGGTTCCTTCTTCGGCCATCCAATCAATGCGCAAATTCCAACTAGCACTCATTGGGGCAATAATGCTCTGTGACTGACTTGCTGCGATTTCTCCACTAATTAAACGGCTTTCTGCCATAAGCGGGGATGACAGCAATATAAACCCCGTAATAATTAAAAATCTATATAAGCAAGGCTTCATGCGCTATCTCCAGTTATTTGGCCATCGAGCATATGAATCACCCGGCTAGCACTGGCAGCAATGTCATCTTCATGGGTCACCATTACAATGGTTTGACCCTCGTTATGTAAAGACTCAAGTAAATCCATAATAGCTTTAGAGGTTGTGCTATCAAGATTACCAGTTGGTTCATCAGCAAGAATAACTGACGGTTGATTAATTAAGGCTCTAGCCACAGCTACCCGTTGGCGCTGCCCGCCTGATAATTCATTTGGTTTATGCTCCAGGCGATCACCTAGACCTACTCGTTCTAACAACTCTATCGCGCGCTGTTCGCCATTTTCATGCTCGCGCTCATGGTCATACTGCAAAGGCAGCAAGATGTTTTCCAAGGTGGTCATGCGTGATAGCAAATGAAAGCTTTGAAACACAAAACCTAACTTACTATTTCTGATTGCTGATAGCTGATCATCATCAAGGCTGGCGACATTCACACCATCTAACCAATATTCGCCCGCGCATGGCTGATCCATACAGCCGAGCATATTTAATAAGGTGGTTTTTCCAGAACCAGAACGACCCATAACCGCCAAGAACTCACCTTCGGCAACCTGTAGATCAATTCCATCCAGGGCGCGCACAGTTTGCTCGCCAATATGAAAGTG
>CAZEFU010000306.1:0-2751 GCA_964511515.1 uncultured Wenzhouxiangellaceae bacterium | reverse complement strand
TATTCTGGATATCGCCATGCCTGTAATAGATGGTCTGGATGTGCTGGCTAAGACCTATCACTGGAGCAGCAGGCCTGTTTTTGTGATATTGACCATGTATGATGATCTAAGTTATTTACGCAAAGCACTGGAATTTGGTGCGCTGGGTTATCTGCTGAAAGACAATACCGAATCTGAATTAATCAACTGTTTGCAAGCTGTGCGGATGGGTAAGCAGTATATTTCGGCCAGTGTATCACCCGCTTTGGATAGAGCTCCGGCATCCTCACCCGATTTACTGGAGCAATTAACCCCCACTGAACGAAAAATATTGTTATTGATTGCTGATTATAAAACCAGTCATTCTGTTGCAGAATTACTGAGTAGCAGCATTAGAACGGTAGAAAAACATCGTGCTAATATTTGCTTGAAGCTGGATTTACATGGGCATAATGCTTTGGTTGAATTTGCAACTCGGGAGTGGAGATTTAATGGGTAGTTCCTGCGCTCTGAGCCACTGCCATTAAGTTAAAAAAAGCTCCTTCTCCAGCGGGAGAAGGTTGGGATGAGGGGATGTTAAAAAGTTGATTTCCTCTATTTATTCCCCTCTCTCCCTTTGGAGAGGGCTTAACTTAATGGTAGTGTGGCAAAGCGTGGGAATGATGCCTCTCTAAATCCACTAGACTTATTTTAACGGGATTTTGATTGCTAATGTCATCCCATGTGGCATTGCGTTGACCATGTCAAACGTCCCCGACATTAGATGGACACGCTCTTGTATGCTGGAAAGACCAAAAGCTTGGGAATAATCTTTTTGCTCAAACCAGCTTGCCTGGATACCCCGGCCATTGTCTTTAATATTAAGATAAATTATTTGTTCATCTCCACCTATTGAGAGGGTTACCAGGTCTGCTTTGGCATGGCGAACAATATTATTTATGGCTTCCTGAACAATGCGGTAGAGATGTAATGACTGATCTTTATTAACTAAATGATCAATCGTATCGGTTTGACAAGTCAATTGAATCCCAGCATCACTAAGGGTTTCATTTGCCATGGTTTCTATCGCAATGGCTAATCCTAAGCGATCTAGTTGGTGAGGATGTAATAGGTGTGACAATCCGCGTACATCATGGGTCGTTTGTTGGGTAATTGAATGGGCAAAGTCTAATTGTTTAGCTAAATCCTGGGGCAGGCCGGTACCTAGAATACGTTTGAGCCGATTATTGACCACCATCAGGTTTTGCCCAATACCGTCATGAAGTTCGCTGGCAATACGTTTACGCTGAGTATCTTGTGTGGCAATTTGCCGCTCGGAAAAATGCTTTCTGTTATTCAGTAAATCTTGTTGTGCTGTTAGTTTTTCCTGTTGTAACCGCTTAATTCTACTAGCCAGCGCCAGAGATAGCAGTATCGCCTCAATAAGGATGCCAAATACAAAAATAAAATAATTCCATTCAAATAGTTTAATGGGGTAGCCAAACATCAGTATTGATGCCCAAATCATACCGCTTACAAATATTATATTTGCCAAACCAACATAACGAGCAGGGCGATTGTTATTTTTTATAGCATTAACAATTGCAATACCAGAAAGGCTAAAACCGACTAGCGCTAAAATCGGTATCGTGGTAATCATGAGTGCACGGTCTAGAATAAAAAGAGCTAGCAATGCTATTAATAATATGGCTCCAAAATATCGTATTATTTTGTCAACTCTGGGTGTGGTCTGTTTTGTTAGTAAAAATTTGCGAATATAGGCAAGATAAGCCATGGTTCCTGTTAGGATAAAGACCCAAAATGCCAGGACATTCCATGCCGGTGTTGCAGGCCATAGATAGCGTGTCGCAATCCCGCTGTATTGTGCAACCAGCAGTGTTGTAGATGTCAGGTAGAGTACGTAATACAGATAGGCGTTATCACGCAATGAAAGAAAAACGAACAGGTTATACAGGATGAGGCCGAGCAGGAAGCCAAGATAGATGCCCTGTACTAGTATTCGGCGGTGTGTATTGCGATCAAACCGTTTCTGATGCAGCATTCGCATTCCCATAAATAATGGGTTATCACCACTTACGCGGATAAAATAGGGTGGATGATCTACTGATAGATCAGGGAATCGGAATATGTAAGTTTGAAAATTTATTTGCCGGCTGGCATAGGGGTGTTTGGCACCGGTAATGATTCGTTGCCATGTCTCATTTTCATGCCAATAAAATTCTATGTTGTCAATTAGTGGTCAGCGGATAGCCAGAACCCAGTCAAGGGCGCACTCAGGTGCCATCGTTGGGTCGATTCGAAACCAGAATGCCGAGCGCGACATGCCAAAATTGGTTTTTGCTTCTGTGTTAGGTTTGAATTGTGAGAGATAGTGAGGCTGGTTCACTTGCTCTATGGTAAGGGAATGGGTGGGGTCTTCCAGGGTCGAAAGTTGGTTGGTCAAGAGAACTCGACTAATCGGACATTTTATATCATCTGCTAGTGCCGTACTAGCCCAGCTTACTACGATTATGAAAGTAGCCATTCGGCTGAATAACAGAAATATCTGCACAATCTTAATATGTTTCATACCATCCGTAGATACTAATTTAACACAAAAAAGTGAGGAACTAGTTTTTAAGGGTCACTGTCATTTAGTTAAGGGAGTTTTGTGATCATGTAGGTTGGGAAAAGCGTAGCGTGCCCAACAAATCTGTGTTGGGTACGTCGATCCTCCTTTACCCAACCTTGTATATTAAACCCCTCTCTAAAACACAGGATTATTTAGCACCA
>CAZEFU010000305.1:0-2786 GCA_964511515.1 uncultured Wenzhouxiangellaceae bacterium | reverse complement strand
CGAGTGAATTTCTTTCCTGATTAACCCAGCCGCCCATTTGCACGCCGGTATTCCCCGCTGGATAGGGACGAATATTATGCGGTGAATAGAGCTCGCGCCATAAATCCAGACCGCCTCCATAATAAAGCCAGCCATTTTGTTCTTGAGAAGTGAAACCAAAGGGGACTCCAGCCAGTAACTGTGTAGCCGGGATTTTACCTTTCCAGTAGTAGGGTGCAGCGTGGCCCATTTGTGCAGTGCCGCTTGATACTGCATCAAATACTTCAAAAGCGGGAACCAACTCCCCGCCACCGTAAACTTTTACCTGTAACCGCCCACCACTGAGTCTATTTATATAATCAGCTAGCAGATTGGCCCCTGTACCCAAGGCTGGGAAGTCTTTAGGCCAGGTGGTTACCATTTTCCAGTGAATAGTTTCTGTTGTTTGGCAGCCTGTTTCGTGTGCTTGTTGTTCTGCGGTGCTCTCACTTTGGCAGGCAGTCAACAGACCAGCGCTGACTATACCGGCACTTATGCCAATGCTGGTTGCAGCGCTTTTGCGTAGAAATTTTCTTCTTTTCACTATGTATCCTCTAGCTGAATGAGTGCTTGCAGTGTGAATATATCAAGCATAGATATGCTCCATAAAAGAGTATTTGCCCTTCTATTAGTATACAGCTTTAGGGTTTTACTTTGCTCAAGGCAAAGCATGGCATAGGTGCTTGGGGTTTTTAAGCAATAGTGGGTTGCTTAATCGTAGTTTAATCGAATACCCTCTACGGTAGACCCATCCTCTGCTTCACCAAAGAACCCGCTATCACCCAGAAAACCAATAGGAATAGTGTAGTTCTTGCCGTTAGGCGCGCGCATGATACAGCCAGGCTGGGATGACTCTTCTTCAAGTTCGCAAGTGATCCACCCCAAGATTACATCTCTGGCAATTGGCGGGGCGGTTATTTCGAGAAAAAAGTAACCTACTCGCCCGGCATTTGGGCCGCTGCCTACTTTGCTCGCATCACTTATTCCTATAATCTCGCTCTCCCACATAAACGAATATTCACCTTGCGGAGGTCGGTAAATAAATACGAATGGAGCCAGATCATCAACCTCGCTGACTTCATCATCACGGCCATACTTAGGAAGAAGGTATGGTGTCTCATCGAAGTGTTGTTCGGCCACTGTGCCATAAATGAAAGGTACAAAAAACTGATTAAATACTTCACCAATGCTTATACGTAAATAATTTTTTTGTAAGAACTCCAAACGAATAGTTGCAGCTTCAGTGATGCTATCTGGTGGTGTAAATTCGCAATCAATGCAGCTCCCGCCTTCAACACGGATAAAGGTGGTTTCAAGTTCCCAAAGAACTCCAGGGCTTTGAGAGCGCACCAGTGGGCCAGAGACTAGATGCCACTCTGGTTTTCCATCAATAGTGTAACCATAGAAGAAGCCAGCTAAGCTACCTTGTTGGATTTCAAAGTTCAGGCCAGAGCCGGGTGATTGCTCCGGATTATGCCAAATACCAGCTTCTGGAAAAGGTGCCTCAACCATGCTGTCACAGCCAACACAGGGGACAATAGGGCCATCTTGAGAGTAACTATTTGAGATAGATAACAATAATATTATCAAGCTGTACGCAATGAATTTAAGCATTTTTAATACTCCTCTGACCACTATTATACAACTTTTTGGTATTTTGTTTTCCTGATGGAGGTCATGCATTTTTCGTATCAAATATAACAGCTGGGTAAGAAAAGAGTTGTCACTACGGGATTAAAGCTGGCTCCATAACTGCAGGGTTAAATAGCTGCGCCAAGGGGAGGCTAGCTCAGGTTTGAATTGGTGCCCCGATTTCAGCATTGCTTTTTTTACACCAAGATCGCCAGCTAGATAAATATCTGGATTACTAAGCCCACGTAGGCGCGCATAATCTACTGTCCATGGTCCAATTCCTTTTAACTGCAACCAATCTTGTGGGTCATCTGGGTTGTTATGGCTGAGGTAGTGCTGCGCTAGATTGCATAGGGTTTGCTTGCGTGATGCGGGTATTTTAAGAAACTCAAGCTCACTACTGGCAATAGATTGTGGCGTTGGAAATATACGTTTTGTTGCCGCTGGTTGTCCCAGTGTTGCAACTAAAGTTGTGAGTAAATTACCTGCGGCAACAACAGAAATTTGCTGCCCGAGGATCGCCCTTATACCAGCTTCAAACACGCTCCAGATGCCAGGCAAGCGCAGTCCATGCCTAATAGCAATATATGCTTGTAAGTCTTGTTCAACCATCTGGGTGTCTACATCTAAGTCCAAAATACGGCGTATATTATTTACTATGGGTTTTAGGTAAGTAATATCGTCCAGTTCAATCGTCAGCAGAAAACTATTATTCGTTGCGCGATGTTCAACTGTAAAATAACCAGTAGTTTGCAGCCATTGGAATGTTCGTCCGTAACTATTTTCGCTGCAATGCTCAAGACCTGGTATGGCTCTTGCGCTAAGAAACTTGTGCATGTGCTGCCAGTCGTAAGGGGGCCGGTAATAGAGCTGAAGTTGTAAGGCCTCGGCTGTGCTTGCCTTGGATTTGCGCACCTGTGATGGGGTTAAATTAAGCTGTGACTGAAAATAATCATTAAAGCGACGCACACTGTTAAAGCCACTGGCATAGGCAACTTGAGTGATCGGTAATTTAGTTTGATGCAGCAATTGTTTGGCGAACAAACATTGCTGGTAAAGCGCATAGGTTTTCGGTGAAACCCCAAGGTGTTGTTTGAACAACTGACGCAGGTACCTATCGCTAACACCAAGGCGTG
>CAZEFU010000304.1:0-2796 GCA_964511515.1 uncultured Wenzhouxiangellaceae bacterium | reverse complement strand
TATCAATACCAGTGGCACCATTAACATTCCAAACATAAGGCCAAAATAGGGCGGCCCTACTGATATTTTACCTAAGCTGAAGGCGTCAGCGATTAAGGGGTAGAGGGTTCCTAACAAGACCATTGCCATGGCCACTGTTAATAACAGATTGTTAATTAAAATCAGGGATTCGCGAGAGAACCAGGCAAAGCCGCCGCCAGTAATCATTTTTGGTGCGCGGAAAGCATATAGTGCAAGAGAGCCACCAATAACTACACCGAGATAAGCAAGAATATATACGCCCCGAGTAGGGTCCGAGGCAAAGGCATGCACTGAAGTTAATACTCCAGAGCGCACCAAGAAAGTACCAAGCAGTGACAAGGAAAATGCGGAAATTGAAAGTAATAGCGTCCAGCCAATAAAGGCGCCACGTTTTTCTGTAACAGCTTGGGCGTGTAATAGTGCAGTACCTACAATCCAGGGCATAAATGATGCATTTTCTACTGGATCCCAGAACCACCAGCCACCCCAGCCGAGTTCGTAATAAGCCCACCAGCTACCCAAGGCAATTCCAAAGGTCAAGAAGGCCCAGGCAAGCTGAGTCCAGGGTCTGCTCCAGCGCACCCAGTCGCGATCCATACGCCCACCCATAAGTGCAGCGATGGCAAAGGCGAAAGCTACGGCAAAGCCAACATATCCCATATACAACATGGGTGGATGAATAATCAGGCCGGGATCTTGCAGTAGTGGGTTCAAGTCGGCGCCATCAAAAGGAGCTGGCAGGATACGCAGGAACGGATTGGAGGTAAATATCACAAACAGCAAAAACCCAAGGCTAACAAAGCCCAGCACAGCGATAACCCTTGCACTGAATTCTTGCGGTAGCACGCTGCCTGAACGGGCTGATATTGCGGCTACAATCACGGTCCAGATATTTAGAATCAGTACCCAAAGCAATAAGGAGCCTTCGTGCGAGGCCCAAACAGCTGAGAAGCGATACAACATGGGTAGTTCGAGGTTGGAATTATGCGCAACATAGGCAATTGAGAAATCCTGGGATATAAATGCCCAGGTCAGAATTCCAAAGGCAATGGCGACAAAAACAAATTGACCATAAGCTGCGCTATTGCCAATGCGCATATAAGCAACATTACCGCGCCATGCGCCAAATACCGGAACCACTGTTTGCACAATTGCCAACAAGGTGGCAAGGATCAGAACAAGCTGGCCTAACTCTCCGCTCAAGGTTGTATCTCCCCTTGGGCTGCTGGATGACCAGCTTTTTTCAAGGCATCGGCAACTTCTGGTGCCATATACTTCTCATCATGTTTGGCTAGAACTTCATCAGCCTGAAATACACCGTCGGCATCGAGTGAACCAATAGCAATTATGCCTTGGCCTTCGCGGAATAAATCCGGCAGTATATCGTTAAATTTCACGGCTACATCCGCCTTGCCATCAGTTACTATAAATTTAATTTCCAGACTTTCTTGTGCGCGCACCAAACTGCCAGTTTTGACCAGGCCACCAAGCCGGAATTGACGCTCGGCTGGTATTTTTTGTGCCACAACATCTGTGGGCGAAACAAAATACAGCAGATTTTCCTGCAGTGCAGTAATAGCGATTGCTACTGCTGTTCCCACACCTAAAAGAATTAGTAGCACTACTGTGAGGCGTTTTTTTCTGGTAGGTGTCATAAATTAATCCGTATTACTGTTGCGTTGAATGTCTAATTGCACAAGTTTGCTTATTTGTTGACGCAATTTAGCCCCGCGCAAAATAGGCGCGATGGCAGTGAATAATAAAATTACACTGGCTGCCGCATATGCAATGAGGATGTATGGAGTATGTGGATTCATAGATTTTCCTCCTGTGCAAGTTTAGCAACCCAGGCTTTGCGGTGATCCTGTTCGAGCAAGCTGTTACGTGCACGAGTAAGTAGAGTGGCAGCATAATAGAACTTGGTGGCAACTGCCATTATTAATAAGGGAATCAGCATGCTGGTATCCATTTTACTTTCGCCAATAATACTTACAGTACTACCCTGATGTAGAGTATTCCACCATTCCACTGAATAGTGAATAATTGGCAGGTTTACCACCCCGACCAAGGCCAGAAGTGCAGCTGCCCGTGCGGCTTTACGCGGTTCATCAATAGCGGCATGCAGGCCCATTACGCCTAGATACAAAAACAGCAGCACTAGTTGCGAAGTAAGGCGGGCATCCCAAACCCAATATGTACCCCAGGTTGGCTTGCCCCAGACTGCGCCGCTGATCAAGGCGATTAAGGTAAATGCTGCGCCAATAGGGGCGCTGCTTATGGCCAGGATCTCAGCAATGCGAATACGCCAGATCATGCCAATGGCCCCCATTATTGCCATCAATACATAGACCATCATCGACATCCAGGCAGCTGGTACATGGATATAAATTATTCGATAGCTTTCGCCTTGCTGATAGTCGGTCGGTGCTACGAAAAATGCCTGATACAAACCCCAGGTTGTGAGTACTGCAAATATCCCCCATAACCATGGGACCATGCGTCCACTTAGCCAGTAGAAAAATGGTGGGGAACCGGTTCTATGCAAAAATTTCATTATCGGGTTCATAGGGTCAGCCCGGGTATTTCATCAGGGATCTGGAATTTGCGCTGTAGCTGGCGAAACAGTTTGTTTGATCGTTTGAAAAAGCATAGCAATAGCTATGGTTTGAGAAGGATCGGACAAAATGTGAAGCCAGATGCTGAGCAAAACCGGATAGGACAAAGAGTATCTGCCATAAATAAGCTAAAATATTTCTAAACTTCTGATGTAGAGCG
>CAZEFU010000303.1:0-2809 GCA_964511515.1 uncultured Wenzhouxiangellaceae bacterium | reverse complement strand
TACTTTCGTAATTTTCTTTTACCGATGATATCAGTCACAAACGACTTTCCTTGCTCAAGCACTCTGAACCATACTTTGGACTTTCAATCAAAAACAAAGCCTGCACCGCATTTAAGTGTCGCCAACCTAGTTCCGTACACTGCAAGAATTCATCAATATCTGGCCTGAATAAGCCAGCATCTATTCCCTGCTCTAGCAACTCAGTTAACTCTCTCCACTCGATGCCGGTTCTAGGCTCGAAGTCTCTGATATGTACCCCTTGCTTCAGGCGCAACTGATTGAGGAAAAACTCGAACACCAGATCGTTGCTGCTCAGCTGTCGTTGCTCGGCTATAAATTCATTACTCTGAGATTCTGCGAGATATGCCTTGGGGTGACGCTGTTTGGCCGTGCGCCAAACGGCAGACTCAGCTGGACTGGTGATTTTACCGTGGGCACCGGCACCGATACCAAGGTAGTCGCCAAAGCGCCAGTAATTGAGGTTGTGCTGACTACGATTGTCTCGCTCAGAATTTTCTTTGGCCCAGGCAGATACTTCATATTGCGTAAAACCCTTGCTGCTTAACAGCTCTGCACAGCAATCTTGTATATCAGCTAGTGCATCATCCTCAGGCAAACCCGCCGGTGGTTGATAAGCAAATGGGGTATTTGGCTCTAGCGTCAACTGATAATGTGAAATATGAGTCGGGTTGAGATCTAGTGCCTGCTGTAAATCATCAATTGCCTGTTGCTGGGATTGATTCGGCAGGCCAACCATCAAATCCAGGTTGAAATTATCTATACCTGCTGATTTTATTGCACTGACCGCAGTCGAAATCTCATCGCGACCGTGGATGCGCCCTAGTGCTTGAAGGTGTGAGTCTGAAAAACTTTGTGCACCAAGTGAGATACGGTTAATGCCAGCTTGTTGATATGCAGAAAAACTATCACTTTCAAGTGTGCCAGGATTTGCTTCAAGAGTAATTTCCGCGCCAGGATGCACCTGAATTCGCGCCCGAACACCAGAGATAAGCTTGTCGATAGAGGCAGCAGAGAACAGGCTTGGAGTACCGCCGCCGATAAAAATTGAATGCACGGTTCGCCCCCATACTTGGGGCAAGTCTGCTTCAAGATCCTGCAATAAGGCCTGAATATATTCTGTCTGTGGGATTTCCTCTTTAACTGCATGGGAATTAAAATCACAGTATGGACACTTGCGCACACACCAGGGGATATGAATATAAAGGCTTAAAGGCGGGAGGCTTAACATCTACCAGAATTTCTGAATTTGCTGCACCAAATCAGCAACAGCAATACCCCGATGGCTAACAATATTTTTCTCTACCGCCGGTAGCTCAGCAGCACTACAGCTCATACCTGCAGGAGCAAATATGGGGTCATAGCCAAAACCTAGCTCTCCTCTGGCAGTTTTTAGAATCGCTCCCTGCCAGCGACCATGTGCTAAAAGCGGTAATGGATCATTGGCAGCCTTAACCGCCACCACTTGGCAGGTAAACCAGGCTTGTCGTTGATCGTCTTCAAAAGCTGCCATAGCAGCAAGAAGTTTAGAATTGTTTTTTCCTGCATCCGATGGCTCACCAGCATAGCGGGCCGAATAAACACCAGGCGCACCAGCGAGTGCAGGTACTACCAAGCCAGAATCATCAGCAATTGCAGCCAGACCAGTTACTCTGGCTGCATGTCTGGCCTTGAGCAAGGCATTTTCAATAAAGCCTGGCCCCGGCTCGTCAATATCTTCAACCCCACATTCTGCTTGTGCGCAAACATCAAAACCCAGCGGGGCTAATAGCTCACGCATCTCAGCCAGCTTGCCGGGGTTGCCAGTAGCCATTACCAATTTCTGCATTTACTCATCCAGTGCTGCCAACTGGGCACTTTGCAGCTGCTCGATTCCGAGTTGTGCCAGCGCCAACATACTTTGCATTTCCACACCATTAAAGGCGTGTCCTTCGGCCGTACCCTGAACTTCAATAAAGCCACCAGCGGCATTCATCACAACGTTCATATCGGTATCTGCCTGGGAGTCTTCTGGGTAATCAAGGTCCAGAACAGGTACGCCTTTATATATTCCTACAGAGACTGCAGCAATTTGCCCATGTACTGGACTACTTTTTATTTTGCCTTCTTTCAGCAAATAGTTACAGGCATCAACTAAAGCCACATACGCACCGGTAATAGCTGCTGTACGAGTGCCGCCATCGGCCTGTAGAACATCGCAATCGAGAGTTATAGTGCGCTCACCTAGAGCCCCAAGATCCATAACGCCACGCAATGACCTGCCAATCAGGCGTTGAATTTCCTGAGTTCTACCACTTTGCTTGCCACGCGCAGCCTCGCGCCCCATACGGGAGCCGGTTGACCGAGGCAACATTCCATACTCAGCGGTTACCCAGCCCTGGCGCTTACCGCGCAGAAAAGGCGGTACCTTTTCCTCCACGCTAGCAGTACACAATACCTTGGTCTGACCACAGCTGATCAATACCGAGCCCTCGGCATGACAGGTGTAAGACCGCTCAATAGTTACTACCCGCAACTGCTCACATGTTCTGCCGCTAGGCCTTAAATCTGTTTGCTCTGAATGCATCGAAATTCCTTTTGTTTTTACTAATAACCATAATCCTGCGATACTATAATATACGCACCTGTCTATTGTGCCACGAGCTGGAGTAGAAGTAGAAAATGATTCGCAGTATGACCGCCTATGCGGGCACAGAAAAACAATTTCCTTTTGGTCGCCTGGTCTGGGAGATCCGTAGCGTTAATCATCGCTATTTGGATATTCAACCGCGCTTGCCAGAAGATTTTCGAG
>CAZEFU010000302.1:0-2815 GCA_964511515.1 uncultured Wenzhouxiangellaceae bacterium | reverse complement strand
ATATTGTTGCAGCAGCAAGGCCAGAAACAAAAGTTGAAGCCATCGCTCCCCATACCAAGGACTCTTCTGGAAAACCAAGTGCCATAGGTAATAAGCCTAAAGTTGTCGTTAGCGTTGTCAAAATAATCGGGCGAAGCCGTACCGCTATAGCACCATCAATCGCCTCTAAACGAGTCTTTCCTGAATCGTAAAGTTTGTTCATAAAATCAATCAAAATTAACGAATCGTTAACCACCACTCCTGCTACCCCGATTATGGCAATAAAGCTGTTAACGGTAAATACTGACTGGGTAACCAGTTTACCGAACACCACGCCAATTAAGGCAAAGGCGATAGCGGAAAGAATAATCACTGGTTGCAGATAGGATTGGAACTGAGCGGCAAGGATGATGTACATAATCATGATGGCAATGACAAATGCATACATGAGTGATCTGTAGGAACGTTGCGTATCCTCATGTTCGCCACTAAAGACCAGGCTGGCACCAGGATATTGGCTACTAATGGAGGCATAAAAAGATTCAACTCCTGCAATGACCACAGGCGTAGATATAGGCGCCTCTGGTTTGATATTGGCTTTAATACTGATAGCGCGCTGACCTTGATACCGGTGTAACTCGCCGGGCTGAAAATAAGTTCGTAAATCGGCAACATCCCCTAAAAGGATTGGACCGCTGGCATGCTCGACAACAGGTACCGTTAAAGCGTGGTGAGGCGATTTTATTGATTGTGGTGAGATAAGTACTTTAAGATCGATTTCTTCATCATTCAGCCGATATTTTCCAATATAGCGGCCGTCCAGAACGCTACCTGCCAGGCGTGTGACTTCAGCGCTATCGAGATTATATTCTTTGACCCTTTCATGATCAATATCAAAACGGAAAACTTGTTTAGGCTTACCACGGTCATCATCTAATTCTACAAGATAAGGCGCAATCTCTTTTTTAGTCTGCAAAAAACCAAAAATTTCATCTGCTAAACCTGAGATTGAATCAAACTGTGTACCCACAATACGCACGTTAATATCTTTTCCGGTCGGGGGGCCATCTTTTTGAGCATGAACACTAAATGAAATCCCATCGTTTTCGAAAGCTTTTTTCAATCGACTACGCATGTTTTCAAGATGTTCCAAGGGATTATCAAAAGCTTGTTGATCTTTGGTTGGCATAGTCACCATAACCGTACCAAAATTATTACCGAATATCGGTTCATAATCTTCGTTAGGATAGAAGCCTGCAAACCCAGTGGCTGATTCTGCATACCCTGATCCATCTGCCATAATAAAACGCGCTATTTCACGGACTTTTTCATCAACCTGTTCAATCGGCATTTCAGATGGCCCCTTTATGTCCGCATAATATAGGGTATAGTCATCTGGGAAAAATTTAATATTGATTAATGGTACTTTGCCCAATGCCGAAACGGCTAAAATACCTATTGCAGTAAATAACAAAAGAAAGATACTCATAACACAGAAGGTTCTGTGTTTAAGCGTAACAGCCAGCGCCCGCTTAGTATATGAGCGACAGAAAGCCAGAACAAAGTTGTCTTTCTCAAATTGATTCGATAGTACGTGTGATCGCCTTGGGCCAAAATCAAGATAATGAATAGGTAAAATAAGCAAACATTCGATTAACGATGCGGCCAGAGCAAACGTTACAGCAATCGGAATTTGTGCAAAAAACTCTCCCGTTGCGCCAGACATAATTAACATTGGCAAAAAAGCAGCAACCGTTGTCAATGTCGAAGATATCACTGGCAACCCCACCTCTGAGGTACCTGTGATAATCGCATCGTAAACTTCGGTACCTTCCTGAATATGGCGAAAGATATTTTCACAAACCACAATAGCATCATCGACAATAATTCCGGTAACCAGAACAAAGGCGAACAGACTGATTTCATTGAGGCTATTTCCGGTCAAGTACATTAGTAGCATGGTAATCATGAAGGAAAAAGGAATACCAATAGTCACCAGGCCAGCATTGCGAATACCCATAAAATACCAGATGATAATGGCCACCAGAAACATGCCGACCAACATATTGAGTCCCAACGTAGTAAAACCGTCCTTGATTTTGTTGGTAGAATCCTGGGTCAGCGTCACTTCCAGTTTTTCTTGCTCAAACAGATTTTTAAAGCTATCCAGTTCTTGAATAACAGATTCTTTAATGTCTATTGCATTACCTGCTGGTGTTTTTATTATTTGCAGGGAAATCACATCTTTTCCGTTGACCGTAGAAATAACGACCGGATCCCGATAGTCCAAATCTGCGCGACTAATTAAATCTCCCAGATGAATAAAACTGCCATCGCCATCTTTACGAATAATGGTATTAACGACCTGTTCACGGCTATGGAATTTCTCATCGACTTTGACCAGAAAATTACCATCCTGGCTCTTGTATTTTCCCGAAGGCATGGAAATGTTAGCATCTTGCAATGCGTTAACGACTTCATTGAAACTGATGCCATACTGACGTAACTTATCAAGGGACAAATAAATATGAAATTCCCTAATATATTCGCCTGAAATTTCTACATCTTTAACGTCAGATATTTTCTGAATACGAGCTTTTACCTGCTCCGCCATTAGCGCTAAAGCGCGGTTATTGTGCTGACCTGCAAGATTGATGACAATCACGGGCAAGAAATCATCAACCGTTGCATCGTCCATTTCGGGCGGATCTACCTCGTCAGGTAACTCACCCATCATGTTGAGAACTTTGAGACGCACTTCGTTATAAAGATGAGGATAATCCGTATCATCAATAAACTTCAGACGAATATGTGAGCGTTCCGGGTAAGATGTTGA
>CAZEFU010000301.1:0-2827 GCA_964511515.1 uncultured Wenzhouxiangellaceae bacterium | reverse complement strand
CGTCGTAACCTGCTTTACCCCAAGAGCTTATGGTTGTCAGGACTGATTACCACTACCATTTTATCTGGTGCATTTGTCGCCGGACTAAAGGCTGGATTTGTGTTTAATACATTCCCGAAAATGAATGGACAATGGCTACCCAAAGGTATGTTGGCATTGGAGCCTGGCTGGAGGAATTTCACGGAAAATTTAATGACAGTACAATTTAACCACCGTGTATTGGCGATCTCTACACTGCTGCTGATTGTTGTCTTTTGGTTTTACGCTCGCAATAAGGCTATGCCGCCCCGAGCTCGCCCAGCCTTCCATTTATTGCTGCTAACTGGCTTGTTACAAGTTGGCCTTGGAATTGCTACTCTATTAATGTTTGTACCCACAACCCTGGGTGTTCTGCACCAAGGTACAGCCATGCTTCTGTTCACACTTGCGATTTATCTTAATCATGCTTACCGGGGCAACAGTAATTGGTGAGTATCTCAAGATTCATCCTCTCGTAAACTGCATGATAGAGAAAGCCTGAATAAGTTCAGAAACATATAATTCTCTTATCCGAGAGTGAGGAGTGCAAAGTCAATGTATAAGTTATGAAGTTCATAGCATTTATCGAGTGGCCAACTGTGCACTACGATGGTGCATGCCAAATGAAACCACACACCCTGACCGAACGCCCTAGGCATTTTACCGAACAACCCAGGCGGACTTCGTTGATTATAGTGAAGACTTGTTGTTCAGCAACTTGTCTGGCTTTAAGGAAAAACTGACTGATTGGCTCGTTTGGCATACTATCAATGACCACACCATAGCCTCAATCAGGCTTTTCCGATTGCATTGTTCATTAAATATTAGAAAGTATTAGTATGTGGTGGGTTCGTGCGTTTTTTGTCATAGACAACAAAATCTGATAGGATTCCACAAAGAGTTCAATTTAAACAGAGGGAATTGAATGTTAATCAGCTTTGGGTTTTCTAGCCTGATGCCGTAGTCTGTCAACATAAAGAATCCTTCTAGTTATAACTCTTCTAAAATTCTACCTTACTAAACTCTTTCGGAGAGGAGCAATGAAAAAGATTTATTTAGTGTTAATGTTGGTGTTGTTTTATGTTGGTAATGCGTCGGCCGTAACCGGTCTCGCGCTGGTTCACGGTACCGGTAATCAAACAAACGCTGCGAATGATTACTGGAAATGGGATATGGTTAACTCAATCAGGCAAGGCTTGCCTAACCAGAACAACTATGTTGTCATTAACTGTAACTTTGATAAATATATGTGGGACTCTGCTGCCGCAGGTTGTTTGGCAACGCAATTAACCAATTTTATCAATTCGAAAGGCATAACTGACCTGGTAATCAATACCCACTCCAATGGGGGCAACATGATTCGCTGGATAATGTCAAACCCTACATGGGATTCCCGTTACCCGAATATTATCAACAAAATTCGTTGGGTGAATGCTCTGGCTCCATCATCAAATGGAACGCCACTCGCCAATGCTGTGATGCAAGGTAATGTATTTGAATTAGCTTTAGGTTGGCTATTAGGTTATCAAAGTGATGCGGTAAGAATGCAGCAAACTTCATGGATGGCGTACTACAATAGTACGTGGTTGCTTGGAACTTCGGGCCGTCCATCACTACCAAAAGGCTTCTGGAATGTGGTAGGGACAGATGTTGAAACAGCTGTTTGGGATGGTGATAGTTATTGTGGTGGCTATGCCTTAAATGTTGGCTTAGAAGTAACTCAAGCCTGGTTAAACTCATGTTCAGATGGTTTTCTTGAATGTTCTTCACAAGAAGGTGCAGGAACCACCTGGTTTAGAGATACATCGCGCATGAATGGTGGAGAGCCACTTAGCCATAATCAAAGTCGTAGAAAATGCTTTGGTTTAGATGTAATTTTACGTAACGATATTTAAGGAGCCAGCCATGAAAATCAATAAATTATTAACCATAATTATAGCGTGTGCTATCGGTGGTTCAGTTTATGCTGCACCCAAAGTTCAATGGGCAACGGCATTAAATAAGAGCAAAACCAAGTTACTGATAACAACAAAAATTAACTCTCCTATTGCAAATAATAACTATGAGGAAGTGAGTTTTAGTTATAAATTAGCTGCCGATGAGAAATTAGGTCTTGATCCGCAACCTTTTATTGAGAACTCACGCCAATTTTGGCTGGATACAACCGGAAAAGAACTAGCCAAAGGGATTAAACTGCCTGTAACAGGTGGAGATACAGTTATTCGTATTAGCCCATTAACTAACGATAAGTCAGTCCAAATAACTGCCGGTATTATCGAAATTCAAAATAACGGTATAGATGCAGGTATTGAGGTATTCGCAGATAACCAGCAGCTTAACTCCACAGGCGCCACTTTTTCTGATAATTCAATCGCATTAAAGGTGTCTACTCAGGCTGGCAGTTTAAACCTAAAGGTAAATACAGCAACGGGAAATATGCCATTTGTTATCCATGTCTTGGAGAAAGACAGCCCCTATGTTTTATCGCTTAATGCTAACCAAGTTACTTACGATGTTAATCAAGTCATTCGCATTGAGGCCAATATGCTTGTCGTAGATGAAAGTATTAGCACCAGCTTGCAAGGCTACATAAGACGCCCAGATGGTAGTGTGCTTGGGGATCTAAGCTTCACCCAGGGAGTAGATGGCAGCTACACAGCCAATATTGATGCAATAGATGCTCAGGGTTTGGCACAGGGTTTGTGGGAGGTCCATGTTTTTTCTAAAGGCAGTGACAGAGGCACAGAGTTTATGCGTGATGCTCAAACCAGCTTTGTACGAAGGGGCTCGACATTAATAGACTAAGGAT
>CAZEFU010000300.1:0-2829 GCA_964511515.1 uncultured Wenzhouxiangellaceae bacterium | reverse complement strand
CTCAATGAAATCACGCAGCTGACTTTGCTGGTTTGAGAAATCGCTATTGGCATCATAATTGTGTAAATTCATTACCAGCAGGGGTCTGTTCAACTGTTTTGCCGTATTTATGGTCAAACCAGTACCACGCCCTACCTTGCCACCGTGAATAATCAATGTTGCCTCAGCATCTTCTACATTTTTTCTGGTGCGCTGAGGATAGCCACCGCTGGATAGCTCAGTTAGGTGGTAGTGTGTTGATAATGGGCCGTCTTCTGCCAATCGGCCTGGCGGGCACCAGCCACCACAGGCAAGATCGTAACGGATTGCGGTATCGAGAGCAGCACGGTCAACTCCGGTTTGTCCGCCAGAAACTATTTCTAGTTGCATAACAATCTGTGCTCTGGTTGCAGGATAGCGGCTTGTTTATTCATCTGCGTATCATGACACGAGCCATGCGTATGTGCGAATAAAAGCTCAGTAAGCTATGCTGCAGGATTAGTCCCGCTGCAGAGCCTTGATTGGGTCTAGCTCAGCTGCCTGAATTGCTGGATAAAGCCCAAAAACTATTCCAGTTAATAAGCAAATTACTACTGATAGAATAATCCCAAATAATGAAAATGCCACAGGCCATGCGGCAAAAAGCTGTACCGCAAAGGCCAACAATAAACCAAAGATTATGCCTATCAAAGCTCCAATCCCTGCTATTGAGACGCTTTCCATCAAGAATTGGTCACGAATATCATTCTTACGCGCACCTACTGCCCGCAACAGTCCAATTTCTGGAGTACGCTCCATCACTGTTGCCAGCATTATATTCATAATCCCGATACCACCAACCAACAAGGATATTCCGGCAATGGCTGCCATTACTATGGTGAAAATCTGCTGGGTTTGTTCTTCTTGTTTTAACAATGCAGCAGGTACTACCAGCCGATAATCCTTGGCTGCACCATGGCGTTTCTTTAACAGGTAATCCAGTGCCTGAGCAGCAGAGCCAGTGTCGGTTCCTTCAACCAGCTTTAGTTTCAAGCTATCCAACGGGCTTTCAAGTGAGTCTATCTTTAGTCGTTTCCTGGCTGTTTCCAGAGGGATAAAAATACGGTTACTGTCATCAGCAATAGTTATTCCAGCAAATTCTTTTTTTCCTTCTAGTTGTGGCTCCAAAACTCCGATAACCCGCAACCATAAATTATTTACTTTGACTAATTTATCTAATGCTTCAGTATCGGGAAACAAGTCTTCAGCAGCTTGCGCGCCCAGCACTGCAACTTGTGCATATCTGGCGTTATCTTGGTCATTTAATGACCTACCCGCTGCGGTTATAAGATTACCTAAATTAAAATATTCAGCAGAAACGGCTAGTACTTCGGGGTTGGCGCGCGCTTCTAGAGAGTAAACCTCCCAGGTCTTTATTTTTTTCGCAGCAGCATTAGCTTCCACCATTGGTAGGGTGGCCATAATAGCGTCTATATCACCTTGGTACAGGCCTACAGATTGCTCTCGAACATCACGCAATGTTTCTGTATCAAACTCTACCGCCTCAACGATCAAATTGCGCAAGCCCATTGAGTCAATCATGCGCATTGCTTCCTGGCGACCGCCTTCAGAAATACTTAACATGGCAATAACTGCGCCCACACCAAAAACCATTCCTAGCAAGGTAAGCAAAGTACGCAATTTATGCTGTTGTAATTGCCTAAGTGCATGTCTGAAACCGCGAGCCTGAATCATGCTTCTTTCTCCGCTGATAAACCTTCAGGACGAACCAGTAATATTTCATCACCAGCATCTAAGCCAGTTGTGATTTCGGTTCGCAGTGGGCCGCGATCGCCAAGCTCTATATAGCGTTTTTCTACCTTACTACCGCTTTTTATATAAACCCACATGTGTGGATCATCACCATTACCAGAGCGTTCTATTGCTTGATTAGGAATGGTCAAAACATTGTTTTTTCGTAAAATTTCAATTTCTGCTTTTACTCTGATTCCTGGGGTTATCCAGCTTGGGTCAGATTGGTCTAGATCAACATTAACTGCAAAATATTTAATTGGGCTATCTCGTTCCAAACTTGCAGGCACTTGAGAAAGGCTACTAATTGTTCCACCAAGTGGTCGCTCAGGAAAGGCATCTATCAAAACCTTCACTGTTTGCCCGATAGCAAGACTTCCCGCCTCTGATTCTAATACTTGTATTATTGCCTGCATTTTTCCAAGATCTGGGATTTCCCCAAAAGCGTTGCCTGGAAAAACAGACTGACCCGCACTCAGGGGTTCGCCAAACCAGTTTCTACGAATGGTGAAATATCCAGCATTAGGGGCAGTTGCTGCTGAGGAATCAATCTGTTGCTTAAATAAATCACCCTTGCTTGACTCACCTTTGCGTTGCGCCCCAAGTACAGCTAGCTCTACCTGTCGCCGATTACTTTGCCCGCTGTGGAGTTGTTTGAAGTGGTCTTGTTTGATTCTTAAGAAGCCTTCGTCTTGTAAGCGTTCAATCATTTCCTGACGAGACATAGCAATGCTACCCTCTTCAATACTAAAGCGCTCTGCCACCCCTAACTCTAGTTTGGTAACCTCCAGATCAGCGGTTATTTTTTGTAGTGCCAGTTCAAATTCTCGGTTCTTGGCCCCAATATCAAGGTCGGACTTTTGCAACTGCATAAGTACTTTATCTAAACTTCTTTCGGCAATACTACTATCAAAGCGCGCCACAACATCACCTTGTTCAACCCACTGGCCATCATTTGCCAACCATATAATGGTGCGCGGCATCACATTTCCGGGTGGTAATGTTAATGGAATCGAACTCTCAGCGGCAAGCTCGCCTTCAGCACGAACCGTTATATTA
>CAZEFU010000299.1:0-2843 GCA_964511515.1 uncultured Wenzhouxiangellaceae bacterium | reverse complement strand
GTATTTGGCCCAGGGATCATCAGCTAGCGCGTTGGTAAGGGTGTTTATGGTGTGCGCCATAGTATCCAGACCAACCACATCAGCAGTGCGGTAGGTTGCACTTTTTGGCCGGCCAATAGCAGGGCCGGTAAGAGCATCAACTGTATCAAAGCCCAGGTTAAAGCCTTGCGTATGATGCATAGTGGCGAGCATGGAAAACATGCCAATTCTATTGGCAATAAAATTGGGTGTATCTTCAGCCCGAACTACTCCCTTGCCCAGTACAGTTGTAGAGAAGGTCTCTAGTGCATCCAGAACCCAGCCAGCAGTGCCGGTATGGGGAATCAACTCAACCAGGTGCATATAGCGAGGAGGATTAAAAAAGTGAATTCCACAAAAACGATCACGCAAACTTTCCGGCAGCACAGTTGCCAATTCGCCTATACCTAGTCCAGAGGTGTTGCTAGCCATAATGGTATGGGGCGAGACATAGTTTTCAATTTTGTCGTACAGGTCTTTTTTCCAGTCCATGCGTTCGGCAATTGCCTCAATTACCAGATCACATTCGCGTAAAAGATCGAGATTCTCAGCATAGTTGGCTGGAATAATAAGGCTACTTACATCAGCGTGACCTAATGGTGAAGGCTTCAGTTTTTTTAACTGAGCAATGGCCTTCTTTACCAATGCGCTTTTATCACCATCTTTTGCTGGTAATTCGAACAGTGCGGTTTCAATACCGGAATTTACCAGATGGGCGGCAATTTGTGCCCCCATTACACCTGCACCCAGCACCGCTACCCGGCGTACCTTGAACGAAGTATTTGTCATTTCATTTCCTCTAAATATAGTTTCAAATTAAGCATTGATTTTCTGTACCGGGAGTTCATCAAATTCATCCACAGCAATAACCCGCGCGGCCAGTGATTGAGCGGTACGCACCAGCTCGGCCTGTTCTTGGGAGATAATGCTGCTGGCTAAACCGCGTTCTACCAGTTCTTCATAATTGTTTATACCAACAGCATCCTGGAAGGCGTTTTTAAGCGCGCGTTCCGGTACTGCAGCCTTCATATTGGCATCAAAGGCCTTAATTAGTAGTCCTACAGCATCATCATCCGGGGACATATAAATACCCTCAAGCAAGCGGTCTCGACTAGGGTTGTCAGTTAATAATAAACGGGCTACATGCTTGCCACAGGTATCGCGTGGGCCCTCATAGGGCAGCCCAAGCGGGAAGATGAAAAACCGAATTAACTTGCCCGCATAACGCATTGGGTAGTTTCTTAAAATACCAACCAGGCGTGTCTGGATAATATATAAGCTATCTTGCATGGCCCAGTGCACCAATGGCATATCTTCTTTCGGCTGGCCATCATCTTCAAACTTTTTCAGTACAGCTGATGCCAAATACAGATGTGATAAGACATCAGCAAGGCGACCGGATGTTTTTTCCTTAAATTTAAATCTGCCACCATATGTTGCCAGAATTAAATCTGAAATAAAGGCGAAGGCAGAACTCATTCTGGTCAACTGCCGATAATAGCGCGCAGTCGGGCCTTCAACCGGGGAGCGAACCCAGCGGGATCTGCTGATGCCAAGGAAGAAGGCGCGAGACATATTGCTGATAACAAAGCCGATATGAGCAAATAATGCCTTATCAAAGTTCAGTAAACCCTGTTTTTCATCCGCATTGGCAGCAGCTTCCATTTCCTTGAGCAGGTATGGGTGGCAGCGAATAGCACCCTGACCGAAAATAATCATACTGCGGGTCAAGATATTGGCGCCTTCTACTGTAATGGCTATAGGAATTGAGGTGTAGACTGAGGCCAGGTAGTTATTCGGCCCTTCAATAATGCCTTTGCCACCATGTATATCCATGGAGTCATTTATCACTAGGCGATTTCCATCAGTTAGCTGTTGCTTGAGAATGGCAGAAAGAACCGAGGGTTTTTCGCCCTCCATTAGCGCTGTGAGAGTAAGTATTCTGGCAGCATCCATACGGTATGCGTTACCGCCAATCCGTGCCAGCGGCTCTTCAATGCCCTCAAAATAGCCAATTGGCATATTAAATTGGCGTCTGACCCGTGCATAAGAACCTGAAAACAGCGCCGACATTTTGCCACCTGCCGTACCTAATGCTGGTAAAGATATCGCTCGACCAACAGCAAGGCTTTGCATTAGCATTCTCCAGCCCTGACCAATTCTTGCCTGGCCGCCGATTATCCAATCCATAGGAATAAATATATCTTTGCCGCGAGTAGGGCCATTCATAAACGCAGAGCCTACCGGCTTATGCCGACTACCTGTTTCAACCCCGGGAGTTGAGGCTGGAATTAACGCACAGGTAATACCTAAATCTTCTTTGTTGCCCAATATGCCATCAGGATCTTTAGCTATAAATGCCAGGCCGATAACAGTGGCTACAGGGGCGAGGGTGATATAGCGTTTATCCCAGCTAACGCGTAAGCCCAGAACCTCTTCACCTTCAAACTCACCCATGCAGACAATCCCGGTATCGGGCATGCCGGCTGCATCTGAACCTGCGGTTGGCGCGGTTAGAGCGAAGCAGGGGATTTCTTCAGCAGTTGCCAGGCGCGGCAGATAATAATTCTTCTGCTCCTCGGTACCATAGTGCATTAATAGCTCGCCCGGCCCCAGTGAGTTCGGCACCATCACGGTAACCGCAGCTGTTACATTGCGCGATGAGATCATCATTACAATGGATGAATTAGCATAAGGTGAGAAATCAAGCCCCCCATACTGTTTGGGGATAATCATACTGAAGAAGCGTTCATTCTTGATGTAGTCCCATACCTCGATTGGTAAGTCACCTTGTTGGCGAATTTCCCAATCATCTAACATCGCAC
>CAZEFU010000298.1:0-2844 GCA_964511515.1 uncultured Wenzhouxiangellaceae bacterium | reverse complement strand
ATGCCAAGCGGCGCACATGCCTATCGGGGTCATGCGTCCATTTTTTCATCACCTTCAGAGTTTTCTTAGGTGACTGTATCAAAAAGAAGCGAATCCCAAACTCAGAAGAAAAACGCTTTGTGCCTTCTTTCATCAGCAGCATTGATAAATCGAAATGTTTGTGACCGTATAAACCGACATAATTATCGATTGGCATTATTGCCCAGCCAGCTATGCCATTGTCATCTACTGTTACACCAAAAATATCACCTTCAATGACAGGACTAAGGCTTGCCAGTATTATATTGCCAGCTTTTTCAAAGTCAGCAGGCAAGAACTCAACCATTGCCTGCATGATTTGCTCCGAGCGTTGTTTTAATTCAAGCTCATCCAGATTTTTTAATGCTGCTGCAGAAAACCCCTTAGAGTTAAATTCTGGCCACTGTTTCTTAAAATGCCCAGCCATCCCAGTGACAATCTGCTGATTAAAGAAATTTTTAAATGGCTCTGGCATATTTGCGGCTCTAATTTATAAAATTGTTATGTAGTTTGCACTCTCTTACCACGGGCAAGAACAGCTCCAAGGTATGCCATGGGGATATAGGCAAGCAGCAGGTCGGCAAGATTAAACCACATAGGGCCGCCGAGCATATTTACCATTGCCGCGCCACCGAGCAGAAATAATATACCGATAGCAATTGCGAACTTCATCTGGTGACTAGCTGCGAGTTTGGCTGCAACATATGCCCCGCTAAGCGTTCCTAGAGCGTGCGCAAGGAATGGAAACAGGTAGTTCACAGGAGTAAACAGCTTCATGCTCTCCTGTAGGTTTTCCATATTGGATAGATCGGCACCTTCTGGCAGTGGAACTACCATCGGTCCAATATTAACCAAACCCATGTTGACTAAACCACCAACTATTAGGCCAGCAATTACTGCTAAAACATTTTTTACTATTACATTCATGTTTAATCCTTGTTAAAGGTTTACTCACAAGGTAGTTTCGCCATTTCCCTGCACTGCTGTTGCACATCATAATTTGAAACGTCACTCATACAAAAATCCAAGCGTATGGTCCGCTGCTGACTCTCTGGCGAAGTGCCTTTTTCTACAGCCCGCCACTTTACCTTTCTCATAATTTTATATAAGTGTCGGTTAACCTTCCTAGAAGGCACAGCTTTAACTATCTTCACATTACTAGTACTGCCAGTGTCACTAATTTCGAAGGAAGTAATTGCACAACCAGTATACTTAGCCACAGCTAGTTCTTTAGAATATATTGGTTTGCTACTTCCAATGATCTCCCAGTGCACATCTTCACTAGGTTCGATATTTAAGACAGCTACTTTTGAATGTAAAGTACTTACTTTTACAGCTGTCGCGTTGCTAGTGATTAATGAAGACATTAAGGCAATGATGATTATTTTCTGTGTTTTGGTCATTTTTTGTTTATCCAATTCTGTAATAGAGCTTATAGCAGCAAGGATTTCAAGTATTGTTTCTTGAATTCCACTATATTCTCTGAAAATTCTTTCTTATAGGGTTTATATTGATTGCAACATTTATTTTATATAAATATCGATATACCAGCTATGGGTGCAAAGCAACTTGAACTACAAGAACCGCCCACATCAGAAGCAATACTATCCAGCTTGCAAAGTATGCTCTAATTCTTGGCTGCAGCCGGTTCTTTCCAATATGGATATAGGCATGTACTATGCGCAGTAAAACAAAAATCCATGCCAGTGCCACAAATAAATATCCAGTAATACCAATTTGCATTGCCGCCAAACAAGCTACATAAAAGAGCACTGGTGTCTCAAATAAATGAACGAAATGTCGCGCTAGCTTTTGCGAAGTTTCTGACTCTTCACCACCCTGATAAACTTTATAAAATTTTGGATCTACACTTCCGTCTTTAACTGATTTTAGGCGTGACCTGAACATTTTAATTAGTATATAAAATGTTAGTAATACCATTGCAAACATTGGGTAAATCAAACTCATATACACTTTCCTATTTAAATATTTTTTAAATTAGCTCATTAACGTATAAATGTGGGTTATTCAATATCATACTCAAATTCATAGCAATGCTGGCCATTTTCTATATTGATAATCATTTTTCCAGCGAGCCCAGTGAGTTGGCCTGTGCCTGAGTCTGGTATGACCACCACAATAAGTAGGTTATCACCTTTTGTCATGGTGCCGAAGTGTTGCAGAACAAAACTGCCTTCCTTCCCAGACAAACTACCTGATACTTGCTCAATTGCCACATATCCGGCAGAACCTTTGGTGTTGGTACCAGCACTTAACATCTCGCCCTTGCTGGTGGCATCCAGCTCACCAGTATATGTTTTGTCTATAGACATTCGCGCTAGGCTAATTCCATCTATTCCCAGGGCATAAGATTCAAACGGGCTGAATTTAATTTCAAATTTACCAGCGATCTTCATTAGCTTTCCTGCTTCAATAGAGTAACGTTAATATTTATGGTGGGCATTATGCTCTTTGCATAGATTGCCGACCGGTATGCCCTCTCAATAGTCATATAACATTGCTTGGTGTTTGCTTAGTACAATCTTTTGCTCAATATGAGCTAGTAAATGTATCGCTCTCAATAGTCAGTCATCAGCGTGAGGCGTAATCATCACCCTGAATGAATTCCCTGAATCAGCCTTTATTCTAATCTCCGCCGTTTTGTGGTTAGCGGTGATAAGCTCTGGACTGGATAATAGTACAATTTTATTATCAATAATTTCATATATCCTTGTGGACAAGAATACTTTTCCGTCTTTCTGAATTCTTGGCTTAACTACTACTCGCACTAAATCATCGATTCTGATTTCAGCCTCTTCACCTTCT
>CAZEFU010000297.1:0-2850 GCA_964511515.1 uncultured Wenzhouxiangellaceae bacterium | reverse complement strand
TAATTCCTCTAGCTTAACTGATAGTCTTTTCAGCTTGCCCCAGCGATTGAGCAATAATGATATTTTCGTATTCGGAGGTACCGCCCCGATTAATGGCGGCAGGTCGGTAAATTGCTCAATCGCCTGACCGTCCACTTCGAGAATTACATCCCCTACTTCTAGTCCAAACCTGTCTGCAGCAGATTCTTGCTCAATTCTATTGATCAAGGCGCCGCGTGGTCGATCAAGCTGTAGCATCCCTGCCAACTCTGGTTGCACATCTTCAATCCCAACACCTAATAAGCCTCGTGATACGCGGCCATGCTCGCGTAATTGTGCAATGGTGAGCTTAACAATATTCATCGGAATTGAGAATGACAAGCCAATATAGCCGCCACCTGAGCTTAATATCCAAGAATTAACCCCAACAACTTCTCCATCCATATTCATCAAAGGGCCGCCTGAATTTCCACGATTAATCGCCACATCTGTCTGGATAAAAGGCACATATTGCTGTGCGCTATTGGTTCTGCCCATTGCGCTTACTATTCCAGCGGTAACTGATTGCTCAAAAGAAAATGGTGAACCGATGGCAATTACCCATTGCCCGCGTTTTAATGTATCTGAATCACCGATATTCAGTTTAGGTAAATTCTCAGCCTCAACTTTCAACAAAGCAATATCACTCATCGCATCAGAACCAATTACCTTGGCCTCAAATTGACGATTATCGGCTAACTTCACCATGATCAGGTCCGCATTATCAACAACATGGTGATTGGTCACAATATAACCATCTGTCGAAATAATGAAGCCCGAACCACTGCCTTGTCTTAGCTGTTTAAAACGTGGCTGCTCTTGTGGCTTTTGATTACGCGGATCAGAGCCAGGGTATCGAGGCTGCGGTTGATTAAAAAACCTCCTAAAAACATCTGGTATCTGTTGCTGCCCTGGAGTTGCAGAATCAGCTTGCATGGTTACCGTTAAACTTACTACCGCTGGGGAGACTTCCTCGACCAGGTCTGTGAAATCCGGTAGACCTGGGTTTACAGCTGCCTGGCTTAGAGCTGGCAGCATCAATACTGCTAACAGACAGAAGTTGAATATACGAACTGATAATGATGTTTTGATGTTTTGCATTAATTTTCCTAAATTTTGACTAATGATGATTTATACAGATGACTCAACTTTACAACTCCCGCTCAAAGACTTTATTAGAACCAGTTGATCAACTGCTTCAATTCTTGAGCGATTGTTTTTGGAAATAAGCTTAAATAAAACCCCTGCAACGACAATAAAGGTAAACAGAACCAAGACATCAAGTTGCATAGCTGAAAGAGCAAACAGCTTGCTACTACCTATAAATTGAGCTGCTCCTGCTGCCAATAAGCCGCTTACCAGAGGCAAGCCGAATAATAGCGCTATCCAGCGCAAGAAAAAACTTTCAGGCAAACCGAGCAGGACTTTCTGGCCGACTTTTATAGCTGGTGTAGAGCTATCGATAGAAAGCGTTAGGGTCACCGGTTTTTTTGGCACCAGGCGGGCAAAAATGCCACCACCACAACCTTGGCCTGAATCACATGCCGTACAGCCACTAGTTGAACCAACTCGTACTCGGGCTAGATTCTTTGCCAGCTGCACTACTGTTCCTTGTTGTTCAATCATTTAAACACCCAAGAAATATACAATATTTAAGGTAACTGCGGGCCTGCTGCTGGTTTAGTTGATGAACTTGGGGCAATAAATATTATTGCTGTGCGTTGACCTGGTTGCCGCAGAATAAATACTGGCCGGCTTGAATCAGCCTTGGCTTGTTGACGAAACAAGTATTCAGCCAAATTAGAAGGTCTATTTACTTGGTTCACACGCGGGTACATTGCGCTATCGGCTGACATACTTACCGGAACCGTAGAATTAGCCGCAGAGGTTAAAACTGGAATCTCAGGGGTTACAAAATTTATATTTTCTGCGCTTGCTGTAAGCGCCAGAGTGGATTCATCCACAGCAGATGCTGCAGGGTCGCCTGGGAACTGAACTACAGAAGTAACTGCTACAAAGGCAACTGCAGCGGTCATTGCCATTCCGATAACAGGTTTAAACCAACGATTTGTTGACTGCTCTACCAGTTCCTGCTCCGGCACTTGATAAGCCTGCCGAACACAGTCGCAGAACTTACTGCCAGCTAGTAAAGCATCCTGTTTGCACATTACATCGCGAATTAAATGGTAGCGGGACCATTTATTTTCCAGTTCTGATTCGTGGCTCATTCTGGAGACAAAAAATACACTGCTTTGTGCAGCCATTTCGCCATCCATAAAAGCCGAAAGATTCTCTAAATGTATATCAGAGTTCTTATCTTTAGAAGTATTCATAACAACCTCATGTTCATATTCTCACTAATTTCCAGTTTTCTCAAACTAATTAATCCGCCGCTAATAAGGGCCGGAGTTTTTCATCTATTGCTTCACGCGCTCGAAATATCCTCGACCTGACCGTGCCAATGGGGCAGCTCATACTCAGGGCAATATTTTCATAACTCATGCCTTCCATTTCCCGCAATACAATGGCACTGCGTAAATCTTCCGGGAGATCTTCTATGGCGGTTGCGATTGTTACTTCAATCTCAGCCCTTAGTAGCTCTCTTTCCGGGGTATCACGATCTTTTAGACGCGTATCAATGGAATATTGCTCTGCATCTTGCGCATCCACATCAGATGTAGGTGGTCTGCGCGATCGTGACACCAGGTAATTCTTGGCGGTATTGATGGCAATTCTGTAAAGCCAAGTATAAAAAGCACTGTCTCCACGAAATCTTTCAATTGCTCTATAGGCCTTAATAAATGCCTCTTGAGCAACATCCTGAGCCTCACT
>CAZEFU010000296.1:0-2852 GCA_964511515.1 uncultured Wenzhouxiangellaceae bacterium | reverse complement strand
TCGATCATTGGTTTAGATGTTGCTGAAAAAGGGCCAGCGCAATGTAATACCAAGTGGCAATCGTCAATCCCAGCACGCACTTCCTCAGCCTTATCCAAGCTAAAACTACGATGTGGCAAACCAAGCGTTGCAGCCAGCTCTGCTGTTCTTGCCTCATCTCTGCCGGCTAATATAGGCTTCATGCCACGACTTACCGCTAGCTCTGCAATTAGCTTTCCGGTGTAACCGTAAGCACCATAAATCATCCATGTATTATTCATTTTGATACCTTCTTGCGTTTATTAGATACTGCCGATTTCATTAAAAGCTTAAAATAGGTTTCTGGTAGCCAGCGTTTCAGGCGCCAAAACCAGCGAGAATTTTTATGTGTTAAAACCAGGAACTTCTTTTTCTTAACCGCTGCCGTTATTTGCTTTGCAACATCCTCGGCGGTTACTCCAGAGTTGTTCATCCAACGAGTTATTCTGGCTTTATCTTTAGTATCTGCTGATCTGAAATTATCCAACAAGCCTGTTTTCACAAAGGCTGGGCAAACTACAGATACTCCAACATTAAACGGGTATAACTCACCGCGCAGGGCTTCGCTTAGCGCCACCACGCCTGCTTTTGCAACACCGTAAGAAACTATATCTGGCGCTCCTGCCAAACCTGCAAAAGACGACATATTTACAATATGGCCATAGCCTTGTTGTTTAAACTTGCTCGCAAACTGCTTGCAGCCTCTCACTGCCCCCATTAAATCGATATCTATAACCCAATCCCAATCTTTTAACGGTGAATCTTCGAGATTACCGCCAGTTGCAACACCGGCATTATTTACCAATACACCTAGCCCAGGCCACTCTGTGTCAATCCGTTCAGCAAAACTCTGCCACTCGCTTTCTGAACTTATATCTAACTTGAAAGCAAAGCCCTTAAAGTCAGGATATTCGCGCGCTAATTCTTTAAGTGTATTTTCAGCTCGGGCAAGATCAATATCGCTAACCGCAACCTTCCATCCCTTGCTAGCATATTCGTGCGCAATCGCCGCGCCAAAGCCACTGCCTGCCCCGGTTATTGCAATAGTATTGACAAAAGATTTCATCAGCTCATACTGAATCAGAAAAGTAAATCTTGTTGTGGCAATGTTGGATCATCTGGTGCTTTCTTTTGCTCTGGCTCAGTGGGTTTTACCGGTTTTTTCTTAACTACAGCAGCTTTCTTTTCCTTTACCGGCTCAGTCTGGGCAGCTTGTTTTGGTGGCGTGCTTGCAGTTGATTTGGTTTTGATCGGTTTCTTCTCGCTTACGCTGCTTTTTGTGGCAACTATCTTAGCTGTAGGATCTGTAGTAACTTCTTCCGCCTGGCTCGTTTTGAACAAACGTAAAAGCTGCCTTAATGGAACTGATCGGGTAGTTGGATGCGGCAGATGCTTGCGACCCATAACCTTATAGCGATTACAGCGCCCTACTTTCTCAATGATTAGGTGACCACTGGCTGAGAGATCACGGATATTATTCTGTACCGCGCGCTCGGTAATACCAATCGCTGCAGCCGCATCACGTAAGCGTGCGCGTGGATTTCGAGCAAAGAAAATCAACACCAAACCGTGACTGCTGAATAAATCCCAATTACTCATAAACAACTCCCTGATGCCAGTTGAGGGCATTATAGCGAAATTTTCTTCATATATCGAGCGATCTATGCGCCCATCTCAAATTACACTCTTGTCATTTCTCAAATCCACTCTGAAATACAAACTTGGTAAATTCCGCAACTACTCTGGCTCGGATAAAATCACTAGAAATAACTGCATCATGAGAGCCAATTGGTTTCCATCGTCTTTCTACATTGGAGTCACTTAATGACCTGGCAGTTGATTCGGTATCATTAAGAATTTGATCCGCGGCAGCAAATGCCACCCCAATATTCATCACCCGAGATTCCTGGGTTAAAGCATCAGGAGTAACTCGCATAATTAGATCTCGTGTTTCCAACGCTGAAAGGCAGAAATCTCTAGGTACCTCAGCATTGGTGGCGGCATCTAACAAATTTGCCCTCATGGTGTAATACACCGTGCTAGTGATTTCCCCGCAGCTTTCTGAATTTGTCAGGTTGCTGACCCGGATATTAAAATCACGAGTAACGGACATCAATACTTCGATTTCATCTCCGGGCGGGTGATCAATAAAATCAATTTGCATTTCCGGGGCTTCATCGACATAGCTAAGGCTTATATCATCAACCCACATTTTTACAGGATAAGAAATTTCCGGGTTCGAAAAATAGTTTATATCATCGACTATAGAAACGAGTCAGTAGTTCCCAATAATTACCAGCTGGTTGAGTCATATTATTAGGGGGCAATACACTAAGGTTGCGCTGATGTTGTGGAAACTGATTTAGAACCACCTGTATCCATTGCCAGTTGGCTTTATCATGACGAAGGAATATTTGATGATAAAAGTGCCAATTATCACTTTCTACCACACCATTACCACTAGCTGCTGTACCAATTTTATTTGGATCAAAATGATAAGTTCCCAAGACTAAATTATTATGGTTTGGGTACTTGGGCGGCTGTAGAGCTCCATTCTGTACTCTATATCCAGTATCAAATTTTATCCAAAAAGACAAGCGGTTGGCGCGTTGCCCCCAAGGTAACATATATGCTCTAGTGTCAGAAAGCCGGGCTAAGTATGCGCCTTTATTTTCTGATTTAAATAACCACACCCCTGGCAAACCCATAGCTTCATCGGTTGATTCAACAATCATGGCATTTCCACCATTTCGGCCTTCACCCACACCTAATGTTAATGAGTTTGCCCCGCTATCATTTTTTGGACCGACAAAAAAACCTACCGTATTCAATGG
>CAZEFU010000295.1:0-2865 GCA_964511515.1 uncultured Wenzhouxiangellaceae bacterium | reverse complement strand
GTTTACTGGCAGCGGCAAGAGTCGCTGGCGTTGCCAGTGATAGCGCACAGGGGCAAGTAACCACCAGAGTCGCAAGGGCTATCTCAAAGGCTCTGGAAGGCTCAATATAACGCCATACCAGCCAGGCAGCAAAAGTAATCAGCAAGACAGCACTTACGAACCAGCTGGCGATCCGGTCTGCCTGCTCGGCAACTTTAGGTTTATGTAGTTGGGCTTCCAGCAAGGTGCGCCCAAGGGTGCTAATTGCTGTGGCCTCACCACAGGCAGTAGCTTTGATGCTTATCGGGTCGCCAAGGTTAATGCTGCCAGCAAGTACCACAGAGCCAACAGTAACGCCTTTGGGTAGGGATTCACCTGAGAGAAATGATTCATCCAGCAAGCTTTTACCGGCAAATATCTCACCATCTACAGGGATTGTTTGGCCTTTGGGTATCAGTATTAGATCACCGCTATTTAATTCTGCCAGTGGTACAGCTGTAGTCTTGCCAGACTCGGCCGAATCAAGCCGATAGGCAAGTTCAGGCAATAATCTTGCCAGTGAATTACTCAAACCGGCTGTTTTACGGCGCAGGCTGAATTCCAAAAACCGCGCTAGCAGTAACAAAAAAACAAACATTACCACCGAATCAAAATACAAATCACCTTCACCACGAAGGTAATTGTAAATACTGGCTGACCACGCCAGCAGTAGTGCCAGGGCTACTGGCACATCCATACCAATTTTGCGGGTACGCAAGGAGTGATAGGCGCCGATAAAGAATGTTTGACCTGAGAAGAACACTACCGGAGTTGCTACCAGTAAGGAAATACCTTCAAGAAAGCGCCGCATGTCTGGCGAAATATCGGTGAAATCTCCGGCATACAAACCTACTGCATAGGTCATAACCTGCATCATCCCCAAGCCAGCCACCAAGAGTCTGATCAGAGCTTTATTACGTTGTTTGCGCCAGCTGTCGAGATTACTATCGGCATTCATCAAGTGCGGCTCATAGCCAAGCATTTGAATGGTTTGCATGATTTTGCTTAACTTTATAACCTCTGGCGACCACAGAATTTTAGCAAAACCCGAAGAAAGGTCTATTTGTACTTCTCTAACCCCTTTGTTGCGTAATAATGCAGTGCGCAGAAGCCAAATACAGGCGGCACAGTGTAAGCCTTCAATTAATATTGGCAGGCTACGCTGTTCATCAGCTTTAGCCTCTCCCCAATAGGCATCTCTCTGGTCAAAAGCTTGCCAGTCTTCGCTGCGTTTTAAACTATCTTCATCAATCCGGCTGGAATTACTCTCACGGTGACGATAGAACTGGCCAAGTTGCCCGACTTGAATAAACTCAGCCACCGCCTTGCAGCCGTTACAGCAAACAGCATACTCAGTAGCATCTATGCTGATATGGATATTGACCGCAGGATCAATAAACTCTCCACAATGGAAACAGCTTGGACTTGGGTTACTCACTGGCGTTGGGGTTTACTTAGAAGGCTCGTCAGCTTTGTCTGTTTCAGGCTCATCCTTGGCTGCAGGATTTGCGCGCAGTTCAGACTTTATCTGTTGGTATTCATCTTCATCTACGACCAAATAAACAGGGTTCTTCAAAGCGATTACTAGCAGGCTTATTCCAGCAACTACCGCAATAGCTGGTATTGAAAATACAAACCAGGGCCAAAATTGCTTGTACCAAGGACTAGTGTCAGTTACTTCACGGGGCATATTTATTGCTCAACATCATTAGGTAAAAAGAATCTTGCTTGAGCAAGCACTTGAATACTTGCGTCATCTTTAGAGGTAATTATAAGCTTGATTGTACGTCCACCTTTGCCCGCTGATCTCTGTGCCCGGACTCGGAGAATGAATTTAATACTGGATTCTGCTGGCATACTTAGGCTTTTATTTAGATCAAAGTCGATGGTATCTAAGTTAGTAATTTCAAGCTTAAACTCATGTGCGCGCTGATCCATATTGACCATTGCCAGAGTATAAACATTTTCGATCTGGCCATTACTTAATTCACGGTAAAGTGCGTTCCGGTCGCGCACCAATTCTGCTCGAACCGGCGTGCGTGAGGCCAAACCATAAGCCCAACCACTAATTATGGCTATTAATAACACAGCGTATACGATCATACGCGGACGCATGATGTTGGTTTTTTTGTCGTCTGTGCTGTTCTCAGTAGTGAATTTTATCAAACCCTTGGGGTACTCCATTCGATCCATTACTTGATCACAAACATCAATGCAGGCAGCGCAACTTATGCACTCGTATTGCAGGCCATTTCGAATATCAATGCCAGTGGGGCAAACTTGTACACATAAAGTACAGTCAATGCAGGTGCCCAAGCCTTTTTCTTCAATGTTGTCGGAACGCTTACGTGCACCCCGTGGTTCGCCGCGCTGGGAATCATAGGAAATTACCAGTGTGTCATTATCAAACATGGCACTTTGGAAGCGCGCATATGGGCACATATATTTACAAACTTGTTCGCGTAAAAACCCGGCGTTACCGTAAGTTGCAAACCCATAAAACAACACCCAGAATGATTCCCATGGCCCGGTTTGAAGGTTTATTATTTTTCCCCAAAGTTCAGTAATTGGAGTGAAATAACCAACAAAAGTAAGGCCGGTAAATAAAGCTAAAATTATCCATAAGAACTGCTTTAGTGTTTTACGCCAAAGCTTATTAGTATTCCATGGCGATTTATCTAGTTTTTTTCTTTTATTTCGGTCGCCTTCAATTAATCGTTCAATCTTCATGAACAATAGCGTCCACACAGTTTGTGGGCAGGCAAAGCCACACCACAAGCGTCCGGCAAGTGCGGTGAAGAAGAACAATAAGAGACCAGCAATTATCAGTAAGATAGCTAGGTATAT
>CAZEFU010000294.1:0-2869 GCA_964511515.1 uncultured Wenzhouxiangellaceae bacterium | reverse complement strand
ACATTGATGAGGCAAAGTTACCCCCGCCAAAGCCGCTTAGCAGTGCCCATAGCTGAAATTGCCACAAGGGTGTATCTGGATTGCTTAGTGCAAAACCAGCACCTAGTGCTGGAATCATCAGTAATGCGGTTGTAAGAAACAGAGTATTTCGACCGCCGGCAATGCGAATAAAAAATGTACTGGGAATTCTTAAAGTCGCTCCGGATAAACCAGCTATAGCCGTTAGAGCAAATAGCTCCGCATGCTCAAACGGGAAACCCAGGTTCATCATTTGTACAGTGATAATTCCCCAATAAAGCCAAATAGCAAAACCGCACAACAGCGCTGGGATTGAAATCCATAAGTTTCGGCTGGCAATATTTTTACCAGTCGATGACCACTGCTGTTCATCTTCAGGGTTCCAGTTAGTTAAGTCCTTAGCCATTTACAAACTCCTGCTAATAAATAACAAGGCAGAAAAGCGTTCTGCCCTGTTGGGTTATAGAATTATTTAAGGTTACGCAGTTCTGGTAAGAACCCAGGTTCTGCCAGATCTGGATGAGCTTCTTTTTCTGCTCTGCGTATTGCAAAGTGCATCCAGCTCAGCGCGATCGCAATCAGCACAGATAGCAACATAAAGCAACTTGTCCAGACGCCAATAACGTCGTTCATAATGCCAAATGAGATTGGTAGTAGAAAACCACCCAAGCCACCGATTAAGCCAACAATACCGCCCACGGAGCCAACATTGTCAGGAAAATAATGAGGTATGTGCTTGTAAACGGCTGCTTTACCTAAAGACATGAAAAAGCCAAGCACAACTGTGAGACTCACAAACATCCATAGAGGAATGGTTATGTTGAACTCAATTTGTCGATCTATGCCAGCGACAGAATAATCAGTTGCCGGATAGGACATAATTACAGTACTTATCAAGGTAGCAATAAAAGTCCAGTACATAACTTTACGGGCGCCAACTTTGTCTGACAACCAGCCACCATAGGCCCTAAAAACCGAGCCTGGCAAAGCGAAAACTGCAGCTAATAAGCCCGCTGTAACTAACTCCAGCCCATAGGCACCAATATAATATCGCGGTAGCCATAAAGCTAAAGCAACATAAGCGCCAAAGACGAAGAAATAATATAAAGAGAACCTCCATACTATTAATTTCTTCAGTGGTTTTAGTTGCTCCTTAAAAGAATTTTCCTTTCTTTGTTGATCTCTATGTGCTGGTTCAGTTTTCGAGAATAGAAAAAATAAAATTGCAGTTATTGTCAAGATACCAGCATAAACCAGTACAACTTGTCGCCATTCACCACCCATTGCGATTAGCAAGATTGGAGCACCAAAATTGGTAACCGCTGCGCCTACATTACCAACTCCAAATATCCCCAGAGCTGTGCCTTGTTTATTATTTGGGTACCAGGAAGAAACATACGCCACGCCGACTGCGAAGGAGCCTCCAGCCAAACCCAAGCCCAAAGCACCTAAGAGGTACATTTCATAAGAATTTGCCATGGTCAGAAGGAATGCAGCTATTGCAGTAGTTAGCATCTGCAAAGTAAAAACCAGACGGCCGCCGTACTGGTCCGCCCAAATACCTAAAAATAGTCGGCTTATTGAACCAGTAAGTATTGGTGTTGCAACCAAGATTCCAAATTGTGTATCATTTAAGCCCAATTCAGCCTTAATTTGAATGCCGATTATGGAAAATATTGTCCAAACTGCAAAGCATACAGTGAACGCAAGAGTACTGGATACTAATGCCCTGTTCTGGTCGTTTTTAGTTACGCTAGCTAGATTATGGATTACCACTTCTTAGTCACTCCCATCTTATGAATTCAGACCGAAACATCCGAATCATCAATGTTTACAGCCTTATTATACGAACCCATAGGTAGACTAAAGTTGACCAAGGTCAGGTGAATCATCGGTTTCCACTATTTACGCTTGGCTTTCGTCTGGAATGAGCTTTTAGCTAGTAAAAAATCAGCTTTATGAACAGAAAAACCCAGCACAAGGCCGGGTTCTAATAAGAGAAAACTATCCAGCCTGAGTGGCTACGGGAAAAGCTATAGATTTGCAGGTAATAACTATCCTCTTGATTACAAGGGCTGGCTACAAAGCCTGATCAAGATCAGCAATTAAATCTCCAGCATCTTCAATACCAACTGAAAGCCGCACTAATCCATCGGTAATCCCGAGTTGCTCTCGAATCTCAATTGGTACAGTCGCATGGGTCATAATAGCCGGGTGATTTGCTAGGCTTTCTACCCCACCAAGGCTTTCAGCCAAAGTGAACAGCTTTAACTTGCTCAGGAATTTATTCGCGCCTTCTTGACCACCGTGTAATTCAGTACTAATTATGCCGCCGCCAGTCTTATTCATTTGTTGCATCGCCAACTCATACTGTGGGTGTTGCTTAAGACCTGGGTATATCACTTTTTTCACCCTGCCGTCATCACTTAACCAGCTAGCAATTGCTGTTGCGTTTTCGCAATGAGCGCGCATTCTTAATGCCAGTGTCTTGAGTCCGCGCAGGGCCAGAAAACTATCGAATGGCCCAGCAATCGCACCAATGGCATTTTGCAAATATGCCAGCTTTTCTATTAACTCAGGTTTATCACCAACTACTGCCACACCGCCAACAATGTCTGAATGACCATTAATGTATTTTGTTGTGGAGTGAACAACAATATCTGCACCCAACGTTAATGGCCGCTGGAAATAAGGTGTCATAAAGGTATTATCCACAGCGAGCAATACACCTTTCTTTTTTGCAATTTTTGCTATGGCTTCAATGTCCGCAAGCTTTAATGTGGGGTTTGTTGGTGTTTCAAGCCAAATCATTTTTGTATTGGGCTTAATGGCGGCTTCAACATTATCTACA
>CAZEFU010000293.1:0-2877 GCA_964511515.1 uncultured Wenzhouxiangellaceae bacterium | reverse complement strand
TTGGTAACACCGGACCATTGCCAGGACCTGTAGGTGATGCAATTCGTGAAAATGACTTAGTTGCCTGCTCGGTACTTTCCGGCAACCGTAATTTTGAAGGTCGGATTCATGCTGATATTCAGATGAATTATTTGGCCTCACCACCATTAGTGGTTGCCTATGCGATTGCAGGTAGTTTGAATACCGACCTAATCAACGACCCACTTGGACATGATGCCGATGGCGAGCCTGTTTATCTACGCGATATTTGGCCTAGCAGTCACGAAATTCAACAGTGCGTTGCGGATAATATTAAGCCAGAGATGTTCCGTAAAAGTTACGCTGGAGTATTCACAGGTGACGAAACTTGGCAATCCATGCAGTCTCCAGAAGGTGAAATGTTTAGCTGGGCTGATGATTCTACTTATATTCGCAACCCGCCCTACTTCCAAAATATGGGCGCACAACCTGAAGCTGTAAACGATATTCACGGGGCTAAATGTATTGCTCTGCTCGGCGACTCCATTACCACAGATCATATCTCGCCAGCAGGCGCGATTGCCGCTGATTCCCCAGCTGCTAAATATTTACAAGAGCATGGCATTGAACGCGCCCAGTTTAATTCCTATGGTTCACGCCGCGGCAACCATGAAGTTATGATGCGGGGTACTTTTGCCAATGTGCGCTTACGTAACCTAATTGCACCCGGCACAGAGGGCGGCTGGACTACTTACTGGCCAGAAAATGAAGTTATGCCCTTGTATGATGCCGCAATGAAGTATCAGCAAAGTAACACCCCGCTGGTTGTACTTGCTGGCAAAGAATATGGCACCGGATCTTCGCGGGACTGGGCCGCGAAAGGTACAAACCTACTTGGTATAAAAGCTGTACTTACAGAAAGCTTTGAACGCATCCATCGCTCTAATCTGGTTGGCATGGGTGTACTGCCCTTGAACTTTATGCCAGGCGATAGCGCATCCTCACTGGGTCTTGACGGCAAGGAGAGTTTTGATATCACCGGTCTTGATAATGGTAATGCCGAGCAAGTTACAGTAACAGCAACCAGTGATGATGGAAGTCAAAAGACCTTCCAGGCCAAAGTGCGCATTGATACCCCTAAAGAAGCCGAATATTATAGGCACGGTGGCATTCTAAACTATGTATTGCGACAATTAGTAAATCAATAAATATTAAAGGAATAACTATGAACATTAAATCAAAACGCTGGCAGCAAATAACGCTTGCAAGTATTTTCTTTATACTCGCCCCAGTTACAATTCTGGCGGAAAGTAGCGAGGATGAATTCAACGCCAAAACGAGCAAAATGCTGGAAAAAAGCTGGTGGAATCAAGGCCGAATGATAGAAACATTAGCTTTAAAGAAGAGCCAAAGACTGGTTATTGATAAGCTGGCAACCGACTATTTGCTATCTAAAAAACAGTTTCAAAGTTCGAATAAAAAGCCTCAAGAAGCGTTTATTGCTGCACTAATTGCAAATGATATGGATGCCGCTAACAGTGCTGACTCTACTCTTAGAAAAAACTTCATAGCAACAGCTTCTGCCCAACGGCAGTTAAAAATTCAGGTTTTACAGACCCTAGATGATGCTCAACGTGAAATGTTGGTGGACGAATTCCCTAAAACCATAAAAAGAGCTTGGTTAAGTCCATCCCGCGGACGTTAAGTCTGCTGAATATTTACACCAACCTTATCAAACGAGAATAATATGCTTAAAAAAACACTGGGTTTCTTAATGATCCTCATTGGTCTGGTACTTGTAAGTACTCAGTCTTGGAAATGGTACCAAAATTACCAGACATCTAATCAGAGCCAACAGAGCCAAAGCATGGCACCGAGCCTATCTGGGATTCCGATAAAAAACCGCTCGATAGTTTTGATTACTGCTGATACGACCCGCGCCGATCATGTGCAACCTTATGGTGCAAAAAATATTCGCACCCCAGTTATGCAAGCGCTCGCAGATAACGGGTTATTATTCAAAAATGCAATGGCAGTAGCTCCAATTACCCTGCCCGCTCACACCACCATCAATACCGGTCTTTACCAATACCAGCACGGCGTCCATAACAACGGCACCCAGTTTGTGCCGCCGGAAGTAACTACGCTTGCAGAGCGCCTTCAGGGTGAAGGATTCGAGACAGCCGCTTTTATATCAGCAGAAGTTCTAAGTAAAATTTACGGACTTGATCAGGGTTTTAATTTCTACGACGACGACCTTTCTACCAGTGCCAGCAGGTTCCCCAGAATGGTCCCCGACAGACCAGCCAATTTCACCGTTGATTCTGCCTTAAAGTGGCTAGATACAAGTGATTCTGAAAAACCCTATTTTCTCTGGATTCATTTTTATGATCCGCATGCAGCCTACAACCCTCCTCCGCCCTATCGACAGGAATACGCGGGTCGTCCTTATGATGGTGAAATTGCCTTTATGGATGAGCAAATTGGACGTTTACTTGAGCATCCAAGAATTGCAGGCAATGAAGATTTAATTGTTACCGTAATGGGCGACCACGGTGAGAGCTTTGGCGAACATGGCGAACGCACCCATGCCATTCTTGCCTATGAATCCACCATGCATATACCCTGGATCATGCAAATTAAAGGCGGCCCTGCAGGCATTACCATAAACCCCGCAGTCTCACAAGTAGATTTTGTACCGAGCGTACTCGGCTTGATGGGAATGCCAGCTGATCCCGAACATCAGGGATTAAACCTCTTCGCCGATAACTCCATCCTAGAACTTGCTGATCGAACAATTTATGCAGAATCTTACCTGCCTTATTATTCATACGGTTGGGCTAAGCTACATGTGGTTAGGCAAAATAATTGGAAATATATCGATGCCCCACAGCCTGAGTTATATGACCTGAATCGTGA
>CAZEFU010000292.1:0-2878 GCA_964511515.1 uncultured Wenzhouxiangellaceae bacterium | reverse complement strand
CGCCAAGTCAGCCTGATTATGGGTTCGGCAGCTATTGTTGACCCCTTTCACAAGGATCGCTGGGATTACATCTATGAATACCGCCCACGTGGAAAGAAGGGAACAAAAAGAATTGTAACTGTGTTGTTTGAGAATGATCAGGTCGTCGATATTATCGGACTTATTGATAATATTGATGAGTGGGATAATGTTACAACCGCAATAAGGTCAATTAATGATAAGTAGGTATATCATAGCCTTATAGTCACTAGATAGTAATTACTTTAACTTCTCCATAGCTGCTTTCAAGCGCCTCGCTTCTTTGGGATCAACCTCAAGAGGCCGATAAATCTCAACCCTGTCGTTTGCTTTAAGCAAATAATCCAGGGCTTTGCGCTGACTGAATATACCAACGTTTTTGGTGGTTAATTCAATTTCCGGAAACTCCTTTAAGATTCCCGACATTTCTACTGCCTGAGACAGACTAGTCCCCTGCTCTACCTCCAGGCCGCAAATAACTTGTTTTTCAGGTGTAGCATAAGCCACTTCAATAAATATCTTAGCCATATAAGCTCTCTGCTCTGGTGACAAAATCATTTAACAAGCGATCTGCAATTCGTGAAAAACCACGCTCAAAGGCCGCGCTAAGTAACGAGTGGGCAAATTCAAACTCTAATTTTAGGGAAATTCGCGAGCCTTCATCTGATAAGTGCGTAAATTCCCAAATACCATCCAGGTGAGTAAATGGCCCATCCACCAAGCTCATGGCTACAGATTTCCCTGGAACCAACTGATTACGGGTCTGAAAAGACTGCTTGATTCCAGCCAGCGCAATAGTCATCGAAGCGTGCTGGATAGTATCATTTTGCTCAATAACCTCAGCATCAACACACCAGCTCAGGAATTGTGGATAGTTACATACATCTTCCACCAGTTGGTACATTTTTTCTGCTGGAAAAAGCACCAGCGCTGAGCGTTTAATTGCAGGCATCAATAAGATCATCTAGATAATTCGCTACAGGATAACATTGGACTTTGTCCGCTGCTATATACTGATTTACAATAGCCTGCTATTAATGGCATAAACTAAGTTTAAGAACATGGCAAAAAAAGGCAAAAAACAAAAACTCTCCAAAGCTAATACTGGCAAATCTATTGCTGTGAACAAGCGCGCCCGCTTTGAATACCAGATTGAAGATCGCTTTGAGGCAGGCCTAGTACTTGAAGGTTGGGAAGTAAAATCACTACGCGAAGGGCGAATTGAGTTCAGCGATAGCTATATTTTATTAAAAGATAACGAAGCCTGGCTGTTTGGCTGCCTTATGAATCCCCTGCAGACCACTTCAAAACACACTCAAGTTGATCCAACGCGCACGCGTAAGTTATTGCTGCACAGAAATGAAATTGATAGATTAACTGGAGCAGTTGAGCGTCAAGGCTATACCGTAATCCCGACAGCACTTTACTGGTCAAAAGGCCGAGTTAAAGTAGAGATTGGCCTAGCTAAGGGTAAGCAACAGCATGACAAACGTAAAGCCGTAAAGAGTCGAGAGTGGAAAGTAGAGCAAGGCCGGATTATGAAAGGTATTAATCGCTAGTCAGGTGGCGGCTAAGTTTCCGTGAACTGCAAGAAAACTTCATAGCTTCACGCCACAACCGCAGCCGCACTAGTCAAGAAAAATCTGAATCTCACCCTGCATCCAGTCATAAAATGGATTCCATCGCTGGCGTAACATTTCTGCCGCAGGTATAGCCAGCACCGCCCTTTCACCCCGAAATTCCAAATGCCCTAGATTTAAGCCGTCTCCTTCTGCCCTAACCCCATAAAGCGGGTCTGTAACTGGAAACGGCATTGCTACATGCGACAAGGAAAAAACACTATCCGGCCATGATATCCCCAACTGACTATGCTCGATAGTAGTCGAATATGGTGCCTTTTTGCGCAATTCGACCTCCATACTATCAGTGGAAACATTGGTAACCAAGCTAAGCTGAAAGCCGAGATCAGTTCGCTGAAATAACTCTGCTATTAATTTGGCCGGACTATTTTTAATCATCCCAGCCACATCAGCCTCACGATTTAAACCAAACAAAACCAATCTGTTATCTGGATTCTGCAAGCGAATAAACTCTTCTACAACCGCAGTTGATGAAACCGTTGCATCAACCACAGACTGAAAAGCCAACACCGGCGGCAATTGATCCAACATTCCACGTTTAGACAAACGATCTAGTTTTTTACTAATATCAGTGGTAAGGCGATAAACCTGATCACCCGCATTAATCGCAAACGAACCATACTTAAATGGATCGTATTCCATCATCACACTTTGCCATTCCAGTTTTTTTAGTCCAAGCCAGTGACCGATTCGTGCCTGCCAGATAGCGAACTGAGCATAAGCACTGATCCTCAATGAAGGTGAAATAAACACCATCTTGCTTAACTTGGGCAATTCCGGCCTTTCGATAGAATCCAGAGCATAATTTAAACCCAATGTTGCACCATTTGAATATCCAAGCAAGTGAATTGCTTTGTTTGGGTACTTATCAGCAAGATAAACCACCGCCAGCTCCACAGCTGCTGCCATATCCTCCCATTTTGTTGCTACCAAACTACCAGGCAAGGTTCCATGTCCTGGCAGCCTTAGCCCCAAAACACTGCTCCCGGAGCTTTGCAGTGATAATGCCAAGGGGCGAATACTGTATGGTGAGTCGGACATGCCATGTAATAGCAAAACCACATTCTTAGGCGCAATAGCTTCTATCTCGAAACTACGATTCCAATTCTGCGACCAGCGCTGAGGGCTAGATAAGCTGTCATTCAAAAAGCGGTTAAATCGACCAATACCTACAGCCTGATCAGATTGATTCAAAGGGTTTATGACTTCATCAGTCAATT
>CAZEFU010000291.1:0-2880 GCA_964511515.1 uncultured Wenzhouxiangellaceae bacterium | reverse complement strand
CTATCTAGATCTGGCCTGGCATACCATTACCGAGCCGGTTACTGAAGATGCCTTGGTTTTTGAGAAAAAAGTACTGGATAAATTAGGTTTGATCGAAACAATTGACCCGCGTTATCGCAGCCCATATTTTTCACATATCTTCTCAGGTGGCTACTCATCCGGGTATTACGGTTATATTTGGGCAGAAGTTTTAGATGCTGATGCCTTTGCCTGGTTTAAGCAAGAAGGGATATTTAATAAGGAAGTTGCCAAACGCTTCCGCGAGCATATTCTTGCAACCGGTAGCACTAAAGATGTGATGCAGTTGTATATCGATTTCCGTGGGCGCGAGCCAGAAATTGATTCACTACTGAAGCGTAGAGGCTTTCAGTAGGGAGCTTATCTTTGGAGTTTTACTCTCCAAATCAGCTTTGATGTTGGATGAGCAAACCACTCGGGCAGTTAGTACTGCTTAGCTTCACAAATTACTGTGCTTGCACACCCAGTGTATCAACCTTGTAGTCTACAAGGATCCTTACAATCTCAAGGATTGAGAACTAAGCTCTCTTTCAGTGGGTGCAGATTCCAATATGCCTGATACGCCTGTTGATGTGCTTTAATAGAAAATTGGTCTTCGATTGAGAGATTTGACCGATCTATACAATATATGACCGGATACTAACTTAATTATGGAATAAAGACCGTGAAACCGACTGTTCCGGTCGTTTCTTACATGTTTATGTTATAATACGGCTATATTTCTCCGCACCCGGTTAAAATTCGGTGAATTGTATCTGTATGTCTCATAAATTAGGTTATGGCTTCTTAATAAAACACTACAAGTTAAAAGCTCTGCCACTGGGCAGTTATGCGTTTATTGACAGCGCAATACACGGTAGGCAAAAACGAATCAGCGCCGGACAATGCCGAGAGCTATTTGAACCCGCCTACCAACCGAAAGATACCCTCATTGGACATTTGCAATTCGCGCTACGCTACGAGGGGATTAATCTCCATGTTATGGCACTTTTGTTTGATCAGGCTGGTGAAACAGAATTATGCGAATGGATTACAGCAAGCCCAGAATCGCGCTATGCGCGTAGAGCCTGTTTTCTCTATGAGTGGATAACAGGTAATTCATTAGCCATTGCCGACCCTGTGCCCTCGCGAGCCAGCTATGTTCCAGTTGTCGATGTTGCTCGGCAATTTGCCAGCAACACCGGTGAACGACACCGACGATTTCGTGTACTCAATAATTTGCCAGGATCGAGTATGTTTTGCCCAATGGCAGACAGGTCGGAGTACCTGCAAGAAATGCTCGCAAAAGATTTAAAAGGGCGCACTCAGGAGGTTCTGTCAAAATATGAACCGAGTCTATTGCGGCGTGCAGCCGCATACCTGTATCTGAAAGAAACCCAATCTTCATTTGAAGTAGAAAGAGAAAAACCATCACCCCAACGACAGCAACGATTCGCCGATTTGCTAAAACAGGCAGACACTCGAGAAGTCCTCACTGAAGCCAGGCTGGTAGAGCTACAAAACGCAGCCCTTGATCCCCGTTTTCATGAATATACCTGGCGTAGTCAGCAAAACTGGATAGGTAAAGATCTGGGCTATCGCAAGAAAGTTGACTTTGTCCCACCAAGGCCCGAAAACCTGGCGAACCTTATGACCGGTTTATTGACTTTAGCGCAAAACTTCTCAAGTGATGTGGATCCAGTCGTTGCGGCAACAGCAATAGCCTTTGGTTTTGTCTATATCCATCCATTCATGGATGGTAATGGACGCATTCACCGATATCTAATTCATGATGTGTTGGCAAAAGCAGAATTTACACCCAGGGGCATTATATTACCAGTTTCAGCAGTTACCCTTGCAAATCTCGATGACTATGTTGAGACGCTGGAACATTTTTCACACGCTGTTAATCAATTAACCGATTATCATCCAGATACACCGGATATTCCGGCACAAGGTAATGATGCCGTATATTTTCGTTTTCCGGATTTTACCCAACAAACAGAATTTCTATATCGTGCGCTGGAACGTACTGTGGAAGAAGACCTGCAGGATGAAATCAACTATCTGTTGGGCTTTTATGACGCCTATAAACGACTTAATGAAGAGTTAGACTGGCCCGCACATAGTCTGGAGTTGTTTATTCGCATCGTAGAACAAAATGAAGGTTCTCTTTCCAACAAAAAACGCCAAAGCCATTTCGACTGGATGAGACAAGAGGAAATTGAGCGGGCAGAACTGCTTGTTCGAAATGCTTTTTCAAATTAGTCTTCGTTGACTATCCTGTGAGGTATTAGTAAAGACCTGCCAAGGCAGGCCACAAGCCGGGGGCACTACCTCTCGGATATACAACAACCGGCTATCCTGACGCATAATCGGTTTTGTTTTTAATAATACCTGCAAAGCAAACCATTTGACCAAGGGTACTGCTGGGTAACTAGTAGCAAAAAAAAACCGACCAAGCTAATGCTTGATCGGTTTTTCTGTGTTAATGCCTGGCAGTGACCTACTCTCACATGGGAAACCCCACACTACCATCGGCGATGCATCGTTTCACTTCCGAGTTCGGTATGGAATCGGGTGGTACCAATGCTCTATTGCCGCCAGGCAAGCTGGTGATAGTAAAGAAACGACCGCACAATCATTACAACTGTGACCAGTTTTGGTCTCCTGAGGGTTTTATCCCTATCAGGTTCTTTACCGTCATTCGAAGAGTTTTTGTCAAGAGCGTAGATAGCAAGCTATCTTCGTGTCAGCGGATATTGTAGTCCGCTTATCTTTGGAGTTTTATTCTCCAAATCAGCTTTGGTGTTATATGACCAAGCCACTCGGGCAATTAGTACTGGTTAGCTTCACACATTACTGTGCTTCCACACCCAGCCT
>CAZEFU010000290.1:0-2908 GCA_964511515.1 uncultured Wenzhouxiangellaceae bacterium | reverse complement strand
GCTCGAAGATGGGCAACCGCTAGATTACCTGATTATGGATTTACCGCCTGGTACCGGAGATATTCAACTTACTTTAGCCCAAAAAATCCCAGTTGCTGGTGCAATTATTGTTACCACCCCGCAAGATATCGCCTTGCAAGATGCACGCAAGGGGCTGGAGATGTTCAAGCAGGTGAAAGTTCCAGTGCTTGGTGTGCTTGAGAATATGAGTATGCATACTTGCAGCAACTGCGGCCATGAAGAAGCATTATTTGGAACTGGTGGTGGCGAGCGCATGGCAGCTGCGACCGAGCTACCGCTGTTAGGGCGATTGCCTTTGGATTTAAAAATTCGTGAATTAACAGATGCTGGTGAACCAATTGTTCGTGCAGACCCCAAAAGCCCAGCAGCCCAAGCATATCTTCAAGCAGCCTTGCGTGCTGTTGGGGAGTTATCCCAGCAGCCGCGAGATCGCTCGTTAGGAATGCCGGAATTTAAAGTTTTTAGTTAAGGAAAAATTATGAGTATCAAGTCAGATCGCTGGATTCGAGAAATGGCCACCAAAGAAGCTATGATTGAGCCATATGCCGAGGGGCAGGTACGCACAAATGCTGATGGCGGCAAAGTTATATCGTATGGGGTATCTAGCTACGGATACGATGTTCGTTGCTCTGATGAATTCAAGATTTTTACTAATATAAACTCAGCAATGGTTGATCCAAAGTCTTTCGATGAGCGCAGCTTTGTGGATGTAAAGTCTGATGTTTGCATCATTCCACCAAATTCTTTTTGCCTTGCACGTACTGTTGAATACTTCCGTATTCCAAGGAATGTTTTAACTATCTGCTTGGGCAAGTCTACCTACGCTCGTTGTGGAATTATTGTAAATGTAACCCCATTAGAACCTGAATGGGAAGGGCATGTGACTCTAGAGTTTTCCAATACCACACCTTTGCCCGCAAAAATTTATGCTAATGAGGGTGTGGCGCAGTTTTTGTTTTTGGAATCGGATGAAGTTTGTGAGGTTTCTTATGCAGACCGTGCTGGTAAGTACATGAAGCAAAGAGGTGTTACCCTGCCAACTGCGTGAGGTATTAAATGATTGATGTCTCGGCCTGGAAGGCTGTTACATTGCTTGCGTAGTTCCACTTGGCGATTTGCTTATTTCTCCTGAAAAATCATGCCTTTAGATTAAGATCTATACGCAGAATCGATTATTCATGGCTTAGATAGTTGATGGGGCAACAATAAATAATATATGAAAATCAGAGGTAAACATCATGTGTAGAAGAAATAAATACATAGCAGCAAAGACGTTGCTTACATCCTTGGTTTTGCTCATATTGGGAATAGCAAATGCAGCAGAACAAAAACCAAATAAATATTCTAAACAGTTTGAAAATATCAAGAACTCATACAATCAAAAAAAATTAAAGGCTTTACATCTAGAATACCTAACAAAATATAGGCAACAGAAAAAAGAAGCTATAGATTATGCCTTATTAAATAATATTCCTATAAAAATTAAACTTGAAGGCGGCGGTTTTAAAGAGTTGCAAAGTATTGCCGCTGATGGCAGTCCCATATATATCGTGCCATACAATATTAATATGGCTATTTCCACAAGAACAAATTACTTACATACTGGAGGTGGTTTAGGATTGGATTTGAACGGAGACGATTTGCCCTTGCATGTCTGGGATACAGGTACTGGATTGCTTAGCCATGTAGAGTATGACGGGCCTGGTGGCGATAATCGTGTAAGCAATATGGACGGTGGTAATGTGAGCACTCACGGTACTATGGTAGTAGGTATGATAGGCGCTTCAGGTGTCAATCCAGATATAAAAGGAATGGCATGGCAATGCGATGTAAAAAGTTATAACAGAGCTGACGATCTAGCAGAGGCAGCAACTGCTGCAAGTAATGGAATGCTATTGTCCAATCACTCCTATGGTCTTGATAGAGAAACTATCCCGGATTCTTATTTTGGTCAATACGGGCCCCTGGCTCAAGATTGGGATACTATTATGTACAATGCTCCAACTTACCTTATGGTTGTTGCCGCTGGAAATGGTGGAAACAACGATGGACAAAATGAAACACCTCTTGATGGGAACATTCTTTATGATAAATTAAGTGGTCATCAAACATCTAAAAACAACTTAGTAGTAGCTAGTAGTTCAGATGCCAATATAAACGCCAACGGTAGTCTTGCCTCTACAAATGTAAGTTCGTGGAGTAGTGAGGGCCCAACTGATGACTATCGAATAAAGCCCGATATAACAGGCAATGGTAGCGGTGTTACATCAACATCTAACAGTCAAACTAATATTTACCAGTCATTTTCTGGCACATCAGCTTCTTCTCCTAATGTAGCAGGAACCTTATTGCTCTTACAGGAGCACTATAATAATATTAATGGTGAATTTATGCGCGCAGCAACCTTGAAAGGGCTTGCCTTGCATACCGCAGATGACATTGAAAGTATTGGTCCAAATTCTCAGCATGGCTGGGGTTTGCTCAACGGTAAATTCGCTGCTGAAACAATTAGTGCTAATGGAAACACATCCATAATCGATCAAATGAGTTTAAGCGATGGCGGCACATACCAGGTTTCCATACAAGCTGATGGCACAGTTCCATTAATTGCGTCTATCTCCTGGACAGACCCTCCGGGTACAGTTGTTACTGGAATAAATGACAGCACAGCTGTATTGGTAAACGATTTAGACATTAGACTAGACAATGGGGTTGTATATGAGCCTTGGAAATTGCTTGGCTTAGATAGTGCTGGAACAGGGGATAATATAGTGGACCCATTTGAAAGGGTTGACATTTCAGGAGCATCTGGTAATTACACTCTGACCATTACTCACAAAGGAACATTGAGCATGCCGCAGAACTATACTTTAATCGTTACCGGAGC
>CAZEFU010000289.1:0-2930 GCA_964511515.1 uncultured Wenzhouxiangellaceae bacterium | reverse complement strand
ATCAATATATTTGTCCCGAGTTGAAGAAAACCAAAGCACTCCAGTTTGGTGAAAGATCGCTCGCGATTGGCGCTGTGAAAGAGCTTGCCAGTCCAGTAGCGACGCTTTCGCCATTTCCGAGTAAATCACATCCGACCCATAAGCGGTGCGGATAACCCTGCTCTCGCCGCCAGAACTAGAGCGGGTATTACCAGGACCCCAGGCATCCACAAGCGCAACTGACTGACCAGCCTTACTCAAGTGCCAGGCAGTCCAGGCACCAAATACTCCAGCACCAATCACTACAGTATCAAAGTTATTGCTATAGGATATTTTGTTAGCAAATGCGTATTTGCTCAGCAATGGAGCTGCCAGCAAGCCTTGTAATAACCGCCTTCTTTTCTGGTTGAATTTAATATTCGGATTTGTTTGAGTGTCTTTTTCAGGCATGTTTGCTCTCGTTACTAATTATCAATTCCAGGAAATTAATAGGCTCTTGTAGGTATTCTACACTGCAGTTGATTAACCGTCTCCCTGAGACAAACAGCACATCCAAGTACTCTGATGGATTCGTGCATCTTGCACATCAAATGCAAGTAGCATTATCCGGGGTCCATGCCTATTTGTACCCCGGAAATGGATTTTACCTTCAAAACAAGAAAACGCGAAATTTGACATCCTGATATCCAGAAGGCTAGGATGTGATTAGGAATCACCGCACCACGGAGCTTAAAAGAAGGGGGAAAGCATGGAAAGCTCAGCAAAAGCTGGATTTATTCTACAGAAATTCTCACAGGAACTGGCAAATACCAATTTAAGTCAGAGATCAAGAGCAGCTGGCTGGTTTAGACGGGCGGGTGTATGTTTAAAGCCCACATATTTTGCGCGACTATTGTTGCTAAGCACTCTTTTGTTTTTCTCTGTTACTGTAACTTCCGAAGAGTTACAAACCAAATTTACCTATAAATCCATTGTTTATGATTCGCTATCTAAAGCAGAGAATGTTCTGTACTCAGACCCAGACACCTACGGTTCCAGTCAGTTTGAATACAAGTACACTTATTTCTACGGAATTTTGCGTCGCTATGCGTTTCACACACCGACTACACCAGAATTTACTGAAGGGCCACAATTAACCTTTGTAAACGCCAGCTGCAATGCTTGCCCAATATATGATAAATGGGGTAATGACTTTTGTGATACATACCCTAATTATTGGCGTAATAATATATGCACAAGCTACTCTTCGTGGAAGTCTGCTAAAGCCTCTGCTTATGATGGGTCATGTCGTACACTTACATTTACTGGTGAAACAGATTGGGCTTATCAGTATTCATACAGGCCGAACTTCCCAATTATTTTGCCTGAAGAAATAGTTCCGGTTGTGAGCTTGTATAGAAAAGAAGTAACAGCTAATTTATCTGGATGTGGCCTACCCACTCAGGAGCTTGACTTTATAGTAAGAAGCAACGCCGAAGGAAATTGCGCGCCAGGGTATGCGAACTATCAGGGCTCTCTCTGCCAAAACGGGTACACCCAAAATATTCATGTCTCCGGCGCCCCACTAGCAGAGCCAGATGAAAATACTTGCACCGTGGGCAATCCATGTAGCCCTACTACCGGTGACAAAACTGCCACCGAAGTTGATATCAGTTCAAGCAGTTTGCCACTCAGCCGATATTATCACTCTCACCAGATTTATCCGGATTATGCTGCTATGGGCAAAGGCTGGTCGCATACCTATACTGGTAGGGTTTTTGCTGAATTAGATTTTTTCAAAGTGATCAATGAAAAAGGTAATGCTGAGCGATTTGAGTGTGCTGATAGTCCCGCTTGTACAGAGTATCGTTCTACCAGTAAAGCTGGGCAAATTCTTCGGCCTGTTACCGATGGCTGGGAGCTTTACTCTAAATCAGGTGTGTTGCGCCATTTTGACAGCGCAGGACGGCTAACTCAAATTATCGACCCCACAGGTAGTTATCGTGAAGTTAATATCAGCCACTTGCGGGATGGCAGAGTATCAACCGTTACAGACCAACAGGGCCGCACTCTACAATTTACCTACAACACTGATGAGCTTGTGGCAACAGTAACTTTACCCACTGGAGAGGTTATTTCATATGAATATTCTATGCCTGCCAATTCTCCGCTTAATGCCAATCGCTTCAATCTGGTAAAGGTGGTGCGCGAAGACCTCAACGAGCGTGTTTATCACTATGAAGATCAAGATGACATGGGTGCCCCCAGATTTGTACATGCGCTAACTGGGATCACCGATGAAAACGGTATGCGTTTTGCAACTTATACCTATGATGACAATGCCAGAGTAACTTCCAGTGAACACGCTGGCGGTGCAGGTCGTGTGGAATTGAACTACACCAACCGTGCGGGTGAGCCTTTTGACTGGTCAATTACCGAAGTCACCATGCCTTTGGGCGAGATCGTCACCTACGATATGGAGCCTGGGCCATTTCGTAAACCTACAGATATTAGCGATACTCGTGGCACTCTGGCTATGACTTATGACTCTGAAACTAACTGGCGCACTTCCAGAATTGATCGTGAGGGAAATCAAGACACCTACCAATACGATAATTTGCACCAAATCAGTCGAACCGAATCGGTAGGCACGCCTGAGGAAAGAATAATTGAAACCGATTGGAACAATACCATCAATCGAGTTTTAGAGCGCCGCGAGCCAGATAAAACTACAACTTATACCCACAATAATCGGGCACAAATACTTAGCCAAATAGAAACCGATACCACCACCCTCACCACTCGCAGCTGGGCTTACAGTTATTTTGAAGCACCATCTTTGGGACAACTAATCGGCAAAGTGCAGTCAATCGACGGCCCACGCACTGATGTTAGTGATATCACTACCTATGAGTACTACACCGTAGATCATCCCGGTGGTGATTATCTTATTGGTGATCTAATGGCGGTTG
>CAZEFU010000288.1:0-2931 GCA_964511515.1 uncultured Wenzhouxiangellaceae bacterium | reverse complement strand
TAACCAAAATGATTCCGTGAGGCATTTCCAGTTGCTTGGTGAAGCGCTTCTGCAACTGTTGATTAAAGCCAAGCTGAGAAAAGTTCAGCACGATAGATTCACGATCGAGTATTCGCATCACCACGCTTTCACCGTGGGCGGTGGGAATGGTGGAGACCCGCAGATCTAATTCCTTACCTTGCACCCGGTGCATTATGCGACCATCTTGCGGCAGGCGGCGTTCGGCAATATTCAGGTGCGCCATAATCTTGATTCTGGAAATAACCGCGGCTGCTGAACTTGCTGGTGGTGATTCAACTTCCTGCAGCACACCATCAACCCGATAACGAACTTTTAGCTGATTTTCAAAGGGCTCAATATGTATATCCGAAGCGCGTGATTCTACTGCACGCTGCATAATTAAATTTACCAGGCGAATAACCGGGGCTTCTGAGGCCAGTTCGCGCAGGTGCTCAACACTTTCGCCATCATCACCTTCTATATCGCCCAGGCCTTCTGCGATTTCGCCCATAACACTACGGCCACCGCCATAAAGTTTTTCCAGGCTCGATTCGATATCAGAAGGAATACCAATCAGATAATTGATTTGCTTTTGTGCTGCCATTGCCAGTGCCCGAGTGACAAAGGCATCGAGTGGATTCGCTGCCACCACAGTCCAGCTGTCATCATCTGCAGCGACTGGCAATAACATATGTTGTTTTAAGAAACGGTAGGAAACTGAGCCTAAATCGATGCCTTCATCAGGGAGTTGTTTATTATCCCAGAGTTCCAGCTCCAAAAGGCTGGATAGTGTTGCCGATACATTACGCTCGGAAACCAATCCTAAGCGCACCAACAAGCCAACCAGGTCGCCGCCTTGTTCTGCATGAACAGTACGCGCATCTTCCAGGTTTTCCTGTTTCAGAAAGCCATCGGCAAGCAAGCGGCTAACTAAGCCATCTTCTTTTTCTATGCTGGCAACTGCCAGCTCTGTGGCTACTTCACTCACTTCGCACCCCTGAAAAAATAAACTATACGCTATTATAGCGTTCTCGAAACGTAGACCACTATTCTAACAGCTGGTTCACTTTAAAACCTTTTCGCCCAAACTGATTATTGCTGTAAATTACAAAAAAGAGCTAAGCTCAAGACCAATTGAGAATATGCCGCTCCAGATACCGTCGATTGCTGAGGACCCACCATGCCACTGGCAATACTGCTGGCAAAATCAAATAGCCCATTTGATAACAGAGAACAATCAAGGTAGGCGGTAAATTACTGGCATTCTGGGCAGCCGCGGCACTGCTTACAAAGGTGAATTCCAGCACTTTTTGTACTTCCCAGAAAACCCCCCAGGTTTGCACAAAGATCAAAACCACATATCCACCGAGTAAATTTAGCAGGCGTTTTTTCCAGCTTCCAGGAGTTGCCATAATCAAGCCAAACAATACCGGCAATCCATAGCCATATATCATTGGATTCATATCAAAGGAAAGCGCAGCCAGCCTACCGTCTACCTTGTCATTAAGAGGAATATTGGTGGCAATTTCCAGGATAAAGAAATTTTGGGTAATCGCATAAAACATATCCCCCAGATTTATTTTCAACAGCCATTCGAGTATTTTGGCGACTGGAATAACCAGAATCGTCGATACCTGAAACCAAAAGAAAAACCCCAGGGGCATCCACAGTGCTGAAAGCAGGAATAAATCGCGGACCGGGCTTTCTGATACACCCTCGTCAATTGAATTTTTAGTCATCTTAGTTCTGCTCTATAGTCCAACGATATACATTCTGGAATATTTTTTGCCAAGGCGATTTAGCTGGCCATTCATTCGGCGCCCAAGAGAGATTAACACTGCTTAAAGTACGCTCTGGATGCGGCATCATTATAGTCACCCGCCCATTGGCTGTTGTCAAACTGGTAACACCATCAATTGAGCCATTAGGGTTTGCCGGATAACGCTGGGCGGGGCTGCCATCTGCTTCAATATAGCGCACTGCCACCTCGGCAGTTTTCCCAGCTTGCCCCTGCCAGTCGAAGCGTCCTTCTCCATGCGAGGTCACCACAGGCAAACGGCTTCCCGCCATATCAGCAAAGAAGATAGAAGCCGATGATTGAATTTCAACTAATGACAAACGCGCCTCAAACTGCTCGCTGCGATTGCGAACGATATGGGGCCAATGCTGAGCACCGGGAATTATTTCGCGCAGACTGGCTAGCATTTGGCAACCATTGCAAACTCCCAGGGCGAAATGCTTAGGGTCTTCAAAGAACTTCTGGAACTGTTGACGCATTTGCTGATGAAACAGAATCGATCTAGCCCAGCCACGACCGGCTCCTAAAACATCACCATAAGAAAAGCCGCCGCATGCTACCAGTCCGTCGAAGTCATCTAGCCGAACCCGCCCGGCAAATAAATCACTCATATGCACATCAACAGCTGCAAAGCCTGCCAAGTGAAATGCCGCAGCCATCTCGGTTTGGCCATTTACTCCTTGCTCTCTAAGTATTGCTACTCTGGGTTGTGACTGTTTCACTGCAGGCTTTATCTTGCTTGGCCAGTCGAAACTAATATGTGGTTCTAATTTATGTTGCTTACCAGTTGCAATGCGTTTAAATTCTTCGTCTGCACATTCAGGGTTATCACGTAGGCGCTGGATTTGATAGCTAGTATCTGCCCAGACCTGCTGCAAGTTACTTAAACTGGATGCATAAAGTTCTTCCGAGTCTGCCTTAATTATAATATTGGGGTCTGTAGATGGTGTGGCAATAAGGTGGCAACACTCGGCAAGTCCGGCGCTGGTTATACTGTTTTCAACTACTGATAAGTTTTCCAAAGATACCTGAATAAGCGCACCTGGTTCTTCAGTAAATAACCAGTTAAGTGCAGAATCTTTATCTCCCGGCAGAGTTATTTCCAAACCAACTTGGCCAGCAAATGCCATCTC
>CAZEFU010000287.1:0-2963 GCA_964511515.1 uncultured Wenzhouxiangellaceae bacterium | reverse complement strand
ATAACTTTGGTCAGACCTGCATCCAAAGTTGATGATGCTGGAGAGTGATTAAAGTCAATTGATACTAGTGGTTCATCACAATAATCAAGCACAGCAGATAATGGCCCTGAATCAGCAGCAGCTTTAACTATGGCGTTTACTTCTTCAACTGTAGTATCGCGACCAGCCTCGAACACCAGATCAACTACCGATACATTGATAGTTGGTACACGCATAGAAAAACCATCTAGCTTTCCGTTTAACTCTGGAAGAACGATACCGACAGCGGCAGCAGCGCCAGTGCTGGTTGGAATCTGACTCATGGTTGCCGAACGTGCACGGCGCAGGTCATTATGGAATACATCGGTCAACACTTGATCGTTGGTATAGGCATGAATGGTGGTCATCAGGCCGTGGTTAATACCGAGTGCATCATTGAGCACCTTGGCTAGCGGTGCCAGACAGTTGGTGGTGCATGAGGCATTGGAAATAATTGTATGCTCAGGGCGCAGAATATCGTGATTAACGCCATAAACTACTGTGGCATCGATATCTTTACCGCCTGGGGCTGAAATAATGACTTTCTTCGCGCCAGCTTGCAGATGTTTGCCTGCGGTATCTTTGGTGCGGAAAAAACCAGTGCATTCATAAACTACATCTACACCTAACTCTGCCCATGGTAGTTTGGCAGGATCTCTCTGCGCCAGTACCCGAATCCGATCGCCATTTATTATCAGGGAATCGCCATCAACTTTCACATCGGCGTTAAATTTTCCGTGGGCTGTATCGTATTTAGTTAGATGTGCATTGCTTGCTACATCGCCTAGATCATTGAGTGCGACTATCTGAATTTCATCAGTGCGACCGCTCTCATATACCGAACGTAAAATATTGCGGCCAATGCGGCCATAGCCATTAATTGCTACTTTAATTGTCATTTTCTTAACTCCTTTGAATACTATCATTAACAGCTGCTACCACTCGTTCAGTGGTAAAGCCGTATTGTTTAAATAATTGGCTTGCTGGTGCAGACGCACCAAACTTGTCGATTCCGATAACTTCTCCAGCACTACCTACAAAGCGGAACCAATAATCAGAAACACCAGCTTCAATTGCCACTCTGGCGGTTATCTGCGGTGGTAAAACTGCATCTTGCCAGCTTTGATCCTGACGCAAGAACAAATCTGCACATGGAATTGATACAACTCGTACCGGGGTTCCTGCAGCTTCGAGTTCATCTGCGGCTGAATTTGCCAGTGCTATTTCAGAACCAGTTGCCAGAATAATTGCAGCTGGGTTTTCCGCATCACGCAACACATAGGCACCGCGCGCTATAGATTCCAACTGACTAGCATCGCGGGCTTGATGCGGTAGTCCTTGGCGAGTCAGAATCAGTGCAGTTGGCCGCTGTTTATCTTCCAGTGCCACGCGCCATGCAACCGCTGTTTCAACTGTATCGCAGGGTCTCCAGACATCTAGATTTGGAATCAATCTAAGGCTGGCAACATGCTCTACCGGTTGATGGGTAGGGCCATCTTCACCCAAACCAATGGAGTCATGGGTATAGACATGAATATTCTGGCATGGCATTAATGCTGACATGCGCACCGCGTTACGAGCGTAATCAGAAAACACTAAGAAGGTGGCATTATAGGGACTAAAACCACCATGCAGAGCCAGACCATTGCAGATTGCTGCCATGCCAAACTCACGCACACCAAAGTAAATATAATTGCCGTTCTCAGTGTTATCCAAGATATCAACACTTTGTTGCCAGATGGTGTTGTTAGAACCAGCCAAATCAGCCGAGCCACCTATCAGTTCAGGCAGTGCCGGACCAAAGGCATCCAGTGCCATTTGCGAAGCTTTACGCGTTGCAACTTCAGCGCCTTGCTCTTGCATTTGAGCAACTATTGCATCGGCATTGGTATTCCAGCCTGCTGGCATCTCACCTGCCATGCGGCGGTTAAACTCTGCCGCCTGCTCAGGAAATTTCTGCTGATAGCGATCAAACATGGTTTGCCACTCAGACTCTAACTGCTGCCCGTTTTGTCGAGCATCCCAAGCTTGGTAGTAATCTTCAGGTATTTCAAACGGGGCATAGCTCCAACCCAATTGCTCTCTGGCAGCGGCAATTTCTGCATCACCCAGAGGCGAGCCGTGCACACCAGATGTGCCTTGTTTGTTGGGGGAGCCAAAACCGATTATGGTTTTGCAGCAAATTAAACTTGGTTTATCAGTTTCTGCCTTAGCCAGCTCAATAGCAGCTGCTACTGCATCAGGGTCATGCCCATCAATCGCTTCGATAACATGCCAACCATAAGCACGGAAACGCTCAGGGGTATTATCGGTAAACCAGCCTTCCACTTCACCATCAATGGAGATGTTATTGTCATCCCAAAGCATGGTGAGCTTACCCAGCCTGTGGGTTCCAGCTAGCGAGCAAGCTTCGTGCGATATACCTTCCATTAAGCAGCCGTCGCCCAGAAATACCCAGGTACGGTGATCAACTACTGGAAAACCATCTCGGTTAAAGCGTTGTGCCAAGGCTTTTTCTGCCATTGCCATACCAACCGCATTGGCGAGTCCCTGACCTAGTGGGCCAGTAGTAGTTTCAACTCCAGGGGTGTGTCCGTATTCAGGGTGACCTGCGGTTTTGGAATTGAGCTTACGGAAATCTTTTAAATCCTGAATGCTCAGGTCATAGCCGCTCAAGTGCAGCAATGAATAAATCAGCATCGAGGCATGGCCATTGGAGAGCACGAAACGATCGCGATCAAACCAATGGGGATTAGCTGGGTTATGTTTATGGAAATCGCGCCATAGGACTTCGGCGAAATCCGCCATTCCCATAGGTGCGCCCGGATGGCCACTATTCGCTTGTTGAACAGCGTCCATACTCAATGCGCGAATGGCATTGGCAAGTTCTCTGCGGCTTGGCATTATCAGCTCTCAGTAAATTAAGAAATTAATGCGGGTAATTG
>CAZEFU010000286.1:0-2965 GCA_964511515.1 uncultured Wenzhouxiangellaceae bacterium | reverse complement strand
GCGGAATCCTTTAATTGCACCACCAAGATCGCTGCCAATATTGCGCAGACGGTTGGTACCGAAAATAACCACTACTGTCGCAAGCAAAATAAGTAATTGCCAGACACTAATACCACCAAACATAATATTCTCCTGTATATTTCTGTAAATCTGCATCATCACTGCTGCATGCAGATGAATAGCTAAGTTTATCGTACCCGTAGCTGCGCGTCATTGATTCTGGGGTAAATGGGTGTAAACGGTGAGGAAATACAGGTTGAGGGGGTCTCCTGTATATACGAGGATTGATAGGTGTTGCGGTTAGTATCTTTGCTTCTAGAGTTTTCTAAATCCTGCTTCGTAATGTATATCTACCAATAAACAGCATTAGAATCATCATAATCAAACTGGAAGGGCCAGAAAGAGCTGGTATGGGAATTTCACGCCCGTCGACAGTACTTGCTGCACAACCGCCTGGGCCAGTAATAGCTAGACTTTCAAAGCCGATAACACTAGATTCTGCAACTGCTTCAGCTAGACCAGTGGCTACATCAATTCTTAGAATTTGCGAGGGTAGATCTTGGTTATTGATATTAAAGCGATCTGTAATCGCCCAGAGCTGGCCTGAAGAGTCGAATGCAAGTCCGGCATTAGCGTATAGCTTGGCGGCTTGACCCAAAGTGCCTACAAGTGTGGTTTTACCGGTGTTAATATCAATTTCGTATAGGTTCGGGTTTAAGGTTTGATTATTTTGACTACCCTGGCCAAGTCCATAAACCCTATCGCCCCACGCTGCAAGGGCAGTGATCGGTGCATTTAGGCTTGCTGGACCAATTGCAGTTGCCGTTCCATCCGCGCTATCGAGGAAATACAGAATTTGGTTGTTGTCAGAGGCCATTAACAAGATGCCTTGGCAGGTAAATGTCATTCCAAAATCGTAGTTAGTACCGTTGGGTAAGTTCAAGTTGAATGGATTACCACTTACCGATAGCCCTAAACCAGTGCTTGGGCTGATTCTTAGTAAGGTTTCATCGGCATCGTCGACACCATAAAGACTGCCATCTGCTGCAAAGGCTAAGCCTTCGACATCAGAGTTTAAGCGGGGTTCGTTGGCGCGTACTTTCGCTATTCTGGTGGATTCACCAGTGGCAAGATCAATTTCATAGAGGCTGTCTGATGTGCTGCTATCAACACCATTAGAATTTACAGAATAGGCGATAGGCGCAGCCATAACAGGCCACGCTGATAAAGACAGCAGTAATATTATTAGTAATTGACGCACGATCTTTCTCATTACTCCAAACTAACAGCCCGCAAGCGCTCTTCTCGGATACCAGCTGAGGCGTTAGTCTAGCAGAAAACAATACAAAAAACATACTCTTAGCTGAGTTTGAGGGGAAGGCTCTTAAGTTTTATTGCTATTGTTGTTTTGATGCTACAGTAAATTTCATCAATAATTCTTGTCCAGGTTTCTAGCTGCTAACAGGAAGCCGTGCTAACAAAAGGTTTGCTGTTGTTGAATGTTTAGCCCAGCCAGCTCTGCCTAGCTTATACAAGCGATTGTTGTATTTTAGCCACGAGTGAGCAAATTCTTTAGAATTTACGAAAATTTTGGCAAATTGCACGTAATATTGTTGAGTTTTGTGCTTCCAGAGTCTTTTTGTCTCAGTACGAATATTGCATTTTGCGAGTTCTTGTGAATTTCGTGAAATGTGTGTTATACGAAATGATAGCACTGGATGGACTTGAACCACTGACCTCAGCATTATGTATGCGTGAGTGAATTTCCGCCCATACAAATCAATAAATTATGCAGTTCCTATTTGGGGTTATATTCTGATAAGGATCGAAGGGTTCCCCAATAACTCTCAAAGCACTACTCTGCCGCATTAATTATGAGACAGTTACTGCACACCCCAGAGTAGGCTATTCAATCGTGGAGGTGCAGCAGCCACACTGTATACCGTCTGGAACACCATTAAAAGGTGCATGCACGTGAGGCCGGAGAATGTTGCGGTTAGGTGAAGAGCTAATTACTTATATACCCAATATTAAACTTATATATAATTGTTATATCTTATAATATATGCATGAACAAAATCAACTGGACATATAAAGCCCTCAAGCAAATCAAACGGATTGACAGGGTTTGGTAGGTTAGAATTATTAAGAAGGTTGGAGCACTGGAAGTATTCCCAGAATCAGCAGGAACCAAAGAATTAACTAGACATCAATACGGTTACCGCCTGCGGGTTTCAAACTATCGAGTTTTATTTGATTTTGATTTTAATGTTGTGACAATTCAAGAGGTAAAGAAACGAGATGAGCGCACATATTAAACACCAGATTATTGGGCCAACGGATGATCCACAGTATGTTGTGGTCCCCTATCTGGACTATCTACGAATGTCCGGAAAAGCAGGAAATGAAGTTCTTGTTCCGCATAAAGTGGTTGAGCTTCATGTTATTGATGGGCTGTCTATGCTTCGTGCTTGGAGATCATTTAAGAAAATGACTCAGAAAGATGTAGCGGATAAAGCCGGAATCACCCAGGCCGCATACTCACAGATGGAAAAATCAGACTCAAAACCGCACGCTGCAACACTGGATAAGATTGCCGCTGCATTGGGTATTTCTGTAGAACACTTAATTGTATAGGAGATATTTCAGGCTGGCACGCAGGTGGGCTTGGTTGAAGCTAGAAATGGTGGCTATGGGTGCTATTGAATTATCTATGTATGCCATTGAATAATATATCTAATAAAATATAGAGGTGGGGTAACTATCTAAATAGTTACTACAAAATGAGGGGTTTTAGCTCAATAATCGACTGGTATGCCTCATTAGTTAAGTTTGAATTTTAATAGTAGTAAAAAATCCTACACAAATGCTGGGTGTCACATACATGTGGAAATTATTTGATTAGCAACTGTCCGGTGATGTCGGGCGGTTCATGGGGGCAATAAAAAACCCCGAGCAGCTGGGC
>CAZEFU010000285.1:0-2975 GCA_964511515.1 uncultured Wenzhouxiangellaceae bacterium | reverse complement strand
AATACCGATAATTGCCGCCGATAACACTACTTGCTCAAACAACCCGAAATATACCATCGCACCCATCCACCAAAAACCAGGCATTATCCAAAACCATAACCAATTTTCGCGAAAGGCAATTGAAACCTGGTATACAGCCGGGGTATGGTGAGTACGGTGAAAGCCCCAGAGCCACGGCAACCGATGTGCCAATCTATGTACCCAATAGTGCATAAAGTCATCTGGTACAAACACTATCAAAAAGCCCACCCAGAATGGAAAACCTGCAAATGCATCTTGACTTTCAGGGAAAAGCAAACTAGCCAAATTAAATGCCAACAACAAAACTATGGGTTTAATTATTCCTAACTGCAGCAGACTAACAAAATCTATTGCACGCTCGCCCTTGTCTTTAGATTTATAACTACTGATACCAGTAAGATATTCAGCCACCAAAAAAACAATAAATAATCCAACTACTGTAATAGTATCGAAATGTATCATAGCGCTTCCATTAATTCATTAATGTGCATATATGCACATTTCTTATTTAAAAAAAACCTAACAGCAAGCTAGCTTTAGGCACTTCCGTATTGTTTCTGTTAACTCTTCAGACATGTTCAGAGTGTGTTTGCCATCAATACTATAAACAGCATGTCTGCCAATTTTTTCATACTTCAAAAAACCAAAGCTGTGAAGAACTGCTAAATGCCTTGAAATTACTGATCTATCCTGAGGCATTTTTTGTGCCAAGGTCTTAATATCACTTGGTCCCAGGATAATTAGATGTTTCAGTATCTCTAATCGCGCTGGTTCATTAAATGCCTTAACAAAATCATTGTTGAGGCCGTCCAGTAATTTGCTGATTGAGGTATCGCTACTCATATGTGCATGCTAATACACATTTGGTTTTGATGCAAGAACTCTGTTAGTATATATGTTGATCGATTAACAAAGAGGATCTAAGATGCAATTGAAAACTCAAACAAGTTTAATTTTACTGCTTATTTCAGCCATCCTGGTTCTACCAGCCTGTAGTACCATGCCCTTTGAACCTAAGATTAGTGAAGGTAAGTTCCGTTTCGAAAATTTCAAACGAACAAACAAAACTCGTACCAATGAGTTTGTGAGTTTGATGTGCCTGAACAATAAACCCACCGGTTGGCAAGAGCCAATGCAATTTGAAGCTGGTGAGCAAAAACTTTGGGTACATGCGCGCACATACCAGCAAGGCCTTAAAAACAGCAAAGTAGAAGCGTTTATACGCTTTGATGTGAACCTGAAAGCCGGTATAAGTTATATGCTGAATCGTGATTTAGAAAAAGACACTATGACCATCTGGATTCAGGAAGTTAAGAGTGGCATTAGCGCCTCAGAGAGAGTCACTGTAGAGTTAAAACGACCAGCGATCTATGAGCATAATTTGCGAGATAAGCAATGTGCAGCTGGTTCAGTCTGAACTAAACCTACACTTTTAAAATCCAAATCACTAATGCAGCCTAAGCTGCATTAGTGATTTTGTGACTGCTAATTATTCAGGCTTAATCAATCTCAGTACGAACATCAATTAACTCGGGGAAAAACGTCAGCTCAAGGGCTTTATTGAGGAAATGCACGCCGCTGGAACCACCAGTTCCGCGTTTAAAGCCAATAATTCGTTCAACAGTTTTCATATGCCGGAAACGCCATAGTTGAAAAGACTCTTCCATATCAACCAGTTTTTCACATAAATCATATTCCACCCAATAGCGCTCTGGGTGCTGGTAAATATTCTTAAATACTGGAATTAAGCGGGGATCATGCTGGTGTGGTTCCGACCAATCACGATCTATATACTCAGCTGGCAAGTCATGGCCACTTCTGTGCAAGTAGCTTAGAAACGAGTCATAAACACTTTGCGAATTGAGAATATTTTCCAAGCTGGTATATTTATCCTGGTCATAGCTAAAGACTTTCAGCATTGCTGCATTTTTATTTCCTAAGAGAAACTCAATTTGCCGATATAGCAGAGATTGAAAACCAGAAGCTGCGCCCAAGACATCACGAAACTGCACATACTCTGTTGGAGTCAGAGTTTCCAACACTGCCCATTGCTCGAATAATTGTCGTTGTATTTGTTTTACCCTGGAGAAAATCTTCAAACAAGGACCGGGGTTATCTGCTTGTAAATGCCTTACTGCGGCGCTGAGCTCGTGCACAACCAACTTCATCCACAATTCTGCTGTTTGATGCATGATGATAAACAACATTTCATCATGGTGCTCGGGTTGGCTTAAAGGTTTTTGCGCACTTAAGAGTTCATCCAGACATAAATACCCTCCATAGGTTTTGCGTTTGCGCAAATCGGTATGAATAGTATCTTCAAGCGCTCTTTTATTATCATTTTTTGGCATATTTTGTTCCCAAAGTATTTTTATACGCTATTTTGTCGCTACAAGTTTAACCTGAGAGGGCTAGCAGAGTATAATGTACAGCTACATGCCTGTGCTACAAGCTAGCACGCCTAATAATTCAGCATTGGCTGCCATAACTTTAATAGTAGCAGCCAACACTTTTACAGGATTAGCAAGAATGCCGGCAACAGTTGCTACATATACAGTTAATTATCATCAGTTTCTTGACCGCGACGGGCGTTTAATTGGTGATAAGACCCCTGCCTTGGCCAAAGACTTCAAACAACTAGTCTCATTATATGAGCTGATGGTAGAAACTCGTACCTTTGATCGCAAGGCAGTGGCCCTGCAACGCACCGGTCAATTGGGTACTTATGCATCCTGCCTTGGGCACGAAGCGGCTCATATCGGTATCGGTTCAGCTATGCGCGAGGAAGATTGCTTTGCCCCAATGTACCGTGAATATGGCGCTCAGTTTTACCGCGGCGTAAAAATGTCGGAAGTACTACTTTACTGGGGCGGCGATGAGCGCGGCAACGACTTTTCTGGCCCCACCCACGACTTTGCCTGGTGTGTGCCAATAGCAACTCAATATTTGCATGC
>CAZEFU010000284.1:0-3008 GCA_964511515.1 uncultured Wenzhouxiangellaceae bacterium | reverse complement strand
TGATCATTCGCATAACGAATATCCTGCAGAAAACCGATCTTTACTTTAATGCTCTCGCCGGGGCCAATATTGGCTAGTTGGGTGACAAACTGATTGGCGCGCTCTTGTTTAATCAAGCTGGCTGTTTGACCATTCTCGCTGGCTTGCTGATAATTTTTTTCCGCTTGCTGCTTTTCCTGAATCTCTCCAACCAACAAACGACCTCCCACTTCAATGGAAAGTTGATCTACTGCTGCGCCATCTGGCAATGGATAACGATAACTGGCTTCAGCCCAGCTATCGCTGGAATTAACAAATTCCTGCCATACCTCAACCCGTGCTTGCGCACCAATCACCTCAATCTCAATGGTCGTATTTAGGCTGATAGAGGTTGTGGTTTGCTCATCTTGGGTAAACTGCAAACCCCATATTTCTTCGGCCTGCACATTGGAAGAAATAAGTAACAAGGAAAGGATTACCCCAAACAGAATCAACAAATAGCGATCCTGCCAGCGCAATTTACGCTGAATGGTAAACTGAACTTGCTGTTTATGTAGTTCCCTGGCGAGCTCTGGGTCGAACTTGTTCAGTAGGGTATTTAAGCGCTGGCTGAGAGCTTCGGGTGTACTAAGATGGTATTGCATTTATGTGCTCCTCGGTAATTAAGCTCATTTAGCACTCTGTTTGCGGCCTGCGCCTGCGAAATACTGATGATTAGCGTAGTAATTCTGGCAATACTCTGACAAGCGTGCCGATTGCTGTGTTGCGGTTAAAATAAACGCTAAAATACCCCCAAGCTCTAAGAGGAGAAAATGGTGCCACGCCATATTGCAATAATTGAAGATGAAGCCGCTATTCGGCATAACTACACCGATGCCTTAACTAGGTATGGTTATCAAGTATCGGGTTTTCCTGATCGCAGCAGTGCCATGGAGGCATTTCAACGTAAATTACCGGAACTGGTAATTATTGATGTTGGTCTGGGCGATGAAGTTGAAGGTGGCTTTGAATTATGCCGCGAATTGCGCGCCCGTTCCCGTACGCTACCAATAATTTTCTTAACCGCCAGAGACTCTGACCTTGATGTTATTTCCGGCTTACGCCTGGGTGCAGATGATTATCTCTCCAAAGAAATCAGCATGAGCCACTTGATCGCCAGAGTAGTGGCTTTATTGCGCCGAGTTGAAGCACTTGCCAGCGGCAGTGAAGAGACAGTAATAGAGCGCGGCGACTTGTGTTTACGCCCCGCCCGGATGGAAGCTAAGTGGCAGGAGCAGGTTGTACCCTTAACTGTAACTGAGTATTGGCTGGTGCATTCATTGGCGCGATACCCCGGCCATGTTCGCAGTCGCGAGCAATTGATGGACGATGCCAATGTATTTGTTGATGCCCAAACTATTACCAGCCATATAAAACGCATCCGGCGTAAATTTCAAAGCTTAGATACAGATTTTGCCCAGATGGAAACAGTTTATGGTGCAGGTTATCGTTGGCTGCCGGCTTAATTTCAATCGTTTTATTTCGTAAAACACTCTGTTAGTGGATGAATAATAGGAAACAATATTATGACAAGTAATAACATTTTATTTAAAAACAACATTTTTCTGTGGATTGTATCTGCAGTCGGTCTGTTATTACTAATTCCACTGATAGCAATGCAGTTCACCAGTGAAGTCAATTGGGACGCCTCAGACTTTATTGTTATGGGGGTTCTCTTGCTTGGTGCTGCAACCATATTTGTATTCATAGCCAGGAAAATACCGCGCCGGGCACGAGTTATTACAGGTCTTATAATTACTGCGGCATTCCTGTACATTTGGGCGGAACTTGCGGTTGGTGTTTTTACTAACTTAGGAAGTTAGTTTTCTTGCCCTACTAGACTTTGACTAGCGGTAATTCACAAAGATTCCAAGTTTCTAGTGTATACAGGCCCTCTTATAGAAGGTAATCATCACAGACATATTTGTACCATATAAAGTGCGCTGCCTAGGAAAGATGGAAAACCATTCTCAGGCAATCAATAGTGTGAATAAATACATAAAATATAGATAGTGAAAATAGATATTGAGCTATACTTTTCTACGAGTTATTTACGATATTTCGCCTTAAATATGGAATTTAGAATAGTGTGATGAAACTTGAGTTCTTAGCTGACAATAAAGCGGCAATACCAATCGTAGCAAGCTGGTACTACAAAGAGTGGGGGAGTTTATCCAAAGGAAATACACTGGCTAAGGTAACCGAGGAGCTTCATGGTTACTTAAATACGGATAAAATACCACTTATGCTTTTAGCAGTTGAAAATGGCGTTATTATTGGGGTTTGTCAGCTCAAATATAGAGAAATGAGTATCTACCCTGAAAAAGAACATTGCTTAGGAGGTGTGTATGTTTCTGAAAACCACCGTGGCCGTAAAATTGCAGAGAAGATGATTTCTGGAATTATTTCTGTCTCAATATCACTTAATGTTCAAAAGCTCTACTTACAAACCGAGCGCCTTGATGGTGGGCTCTATAAGAACTTAGGTTGGCAAGCGATTGAGAGAGTGAATTATCGTGGAGTTGAGGTTTTGGTGATGGAGAATGAAAATTAGTTTGCTAGTTTTGTGAAGCACCCAAAGATGCGTTTCTTTATATTATTATCGTTGTTGTTCTCGCTGTCAGCTGTAGCTGAGGATGAAGCTCTAGCTAGGCTCTTTGCCCAGCAGGATATCGATGGGACTATTGTAATTTCGGCATTGCACAGTGGGCAAGTATTTGTTCACAACGATAGCCGTGCAAAGCATAGATTCACTGCGGCATCTACATTCAAAATACTGAACACGCTGATCGCTCTTGAAGAAAAGGCAATTTCCAGAATAGATGATAAGTTCAAATGGGATGGACACATTTACTTTATCCCAAATTGGAACCAAGACCAAACGCTAGAAAGTGCATTCAGGGTTTCTTGTGTCTGGTGTTATCAGCAGCTTGCCCGTCGGGTTGGTGCCAGAAAGTATCGGGATTACCTGCTAAAAGTGCAATACGGTG
>CAZEFU010000283.1:0-3012 GCA_964511515.1 uncultured Wenzhouxiangellaceae bacterium | reverse complement strand
AAAGTACACGCCGGTGAACCGGTTTTAATCCATCTCTGACATCGGGTAAAGCACGCCCTACAATTACGCTCATGGCATAATCGAGATAGGATTGTTTCATCTCATCTTCGAGATTCACCTGAAGGATTTCGTTGGCCATATCTGCCATCTTAATTTGTACTCGCTAAATAGTTGCTATTCTGTTGATTTTTAAAGACTATTTACATGACAATAAGGCTGTGAATCAAGCCTTTTGAGAACCTGCATATAAGTTTTAAATTATACCAGAAAATGACTGTTTTTTCAGCAAAAATAAGCATAGAATTGATGTTAATTAAGCACCTGAATAAGCTACCTCAAAATAGCTATGCGCATGCTTTTGCAAGACCAAACAATTGACGCCAAAGAGTCTAATTAAGAAGAAAAACTAAATAGATCAGCTCAAGATCAAGCTTCGAAAAGGCCCTGAATTGATTTACTATCAGGCACTGAGATGGCTGCAGTTTCAGTTATAAAAACATCTACCCAAGCAGCTGGAGTAATATCAAATACTGGGTTCCAAACATCGATATGCTCGCAATTAATATCCCAGTCGCCAATTTTTGTAAGCTCTTCTCCAGAGCGTAATTCTATTTCGATCTCAGCCCCTGATGCTGCATGCTGATCGACTGTTGAAAGTGGTGCTACCACCATCATTCGGGTATCGCTTAACTGGCATAAGCCTGCCAGATTACGAGTACCAATTTTATTCGCAACATCACCATTACCGGCAACCCTGTCAGCACCAGTAATTACCCAGCTTACCTGCTCTTGCTCGAGTAACCAGGCTGCCGCTGAGTCAGTGATTAGAGTGACTGGAATTCCGTCTTGTTGTAATTCCCATACAGTTAAGCGCGCACCTTGCAGCCAGGGTCTGGTTTCGCAGGCATATACCTTAGCAATCAGTCCATCCGCCCAGGCTTTGCGAATAACACCCAGAGCTGTGCCATAGCCGCCAGTAGCAAGCGAGCCTGCATTGCAGTGGGTAAGTACTACTGAACCTGGTTCAATGAAAGCTGCCCCAAGCTCACCCATGCGATAATTTGCAGCCACATCATCAATTTGAATTTGCTCAGCAATACTAATAGCCTCACTAATTACGGTATCAATATCACGGCCTGGCTGCAATGAACGGCTTACTCTTTCCAGTGCCCAAACCAGATTAGCGGCAGTTGGTCTGGCAGCTGCAAGAACTTTAATATCCTCGGCTATGCGCTGGTGTTGTTCTGGCTCGGTGACATGCCGATGTTGAATGAGGGATAAAACCAAACCCCAAGCCGCTGCAATGCCAATAGCGGGTGCACCTCTAACCACTAAATCTCTAATCGCCTGGGCAACCGCAGGAGCACTGCTCAGGCGTAACCACTCCTGCCGTTGGGGCAAGTATCGTTGGTCTAGGAGCAGTAGTTCAGTATCTTGCCAACGAATTGGCCTGACACTGTCGTTAGCCTGATTATCCATTGTTTTTCCTGTTTAGCCTAATTGCCAGTCTATACCTGCCATATTGTATGCTAGCAAGCCTCACAAAACCGCTTAAATCCGTTATCATATTGACCTTAATCATTATTGAGTAATTAGCCATGAAGACCAGAGTCGCAATTTTAGCTTTAATTATGCTCGCCGGCACAGCCAGTGCCAGCAACAACCCCCAAGTTGTGCTAAATACCAGCCTTGGTGAGATCACCATTGAGTTAGATGCAGAGAAAGCTCCTTTGTCTACTCAAAATTTTATCGACTATGTTGAATCAGGTTTTTACGACAATACTATCTTCCATAGAGTTATCTCCCACTTTATGATTCAAGCTGGTGGGCTGAATGCTGATATGGTTAAGAAAACAACCCGTGAACCGATTAGAAATGAAGCTGCGAATGGCTTAAAAAACATTCGCGGCACGATCTCTATGGCAAGAACTGACGCCCCGCACACTGCAACTTCTCAGTTTTTTATTAACGTTCAAAATAATGCATCGCTGGATATGAAACCTGGCAACGACGGTTATGCAGTCTTTGGAAAAGTCATTTCTGGAATGGAGGTTGTAGACGATATTCGTTTTGTGGCAACTGGAGTTCATCAGGGCCGCGCCGATGTCCCACTTAAACCAGTCACTCTGATCTCAGCAACTATAAAAACTGAATAGGAAAGAAAGAATGTCAGCCCACTCAGCAGGAAAAACTTTTTTTATCTCTGACACCCATCTAGATCCAGCTCGGCCAGAGACCACCGCCATGTTTTTAGAGATCATGAGTGAGCGAGTATCGGGCGCCAAGGCATTGTATCTGCTAGGTGATATTTTTGAGTTTTGGATTGGCGATGATGCTGTCAGCGATACCGCTAGCGAAGTCGCCCGCGCCACCGCCTCTTTGGCCGCCTCTGGAACTAAAATATATTTTATGCCAGGTAACCGCGATTTTCTTATCGGTGCAGCCTACGCTGCCAAGGCTGGCTGGGAAATGCTTGCAGAACCAGCTGAAGTTGAAGTTAACGGAGTTAAATTATTGCTGCTACACGGTGACAGCCTGTGCACTGATGACCATGCCTATCAGGCTTTCAGGCAGCAAGTAAGAAACCCTGCCTGGCAGCAAGATTTTCTCTCTAGAAGTATAGTTGAACGCCTCAATATGGCTGAGCAAGCGCGCGCACAAAGCAAGGACTATACCGCCGATGCCGACAATGCGATTATGGATGTAAATAATCAGGCAGTACTGGAAGAATTTGCGAAAAGTTCTGCCAAGGTAATGATCCATGGCCATACCCACCGCCCAAACACTCACTCACTGGCAATAGATGGTGAACCGTATAAGCGAGTAGTGCTCGGTGACTGGTACCAAGATGCTTGGCTAATTGAGGCAGATGAAAATGGCCTGGAGCTTATTTGTATTAAGGCCTGGCTTCAAACTAATGCATCAAGCTCGTCCTGACTAAAACCAGCTTGCAAGCGTGCTGGAATATTAAAAGGCCCGCGTAATTTTCCATAATATTCAGCCAGCAACTGC
>CAZEFU010000282.1:0-3015 GCA_964511515.1 uncultured Wenzhouxiangellaceae bacterium | reverse complement strand
TTATAAAAGCCAAAATTGAAACACTAAAGAAAATAACCGAAAGCAGCACCGCATTGGCCGGGCTAACCCCGGGAATTAGCGAAATAACCCCGGCGAGGACAATGTTCTGGCCTATTAACCAGATAAGTCCGGCAGAGAACGACAGCATCCACGGCAACAAACCTGCAACAATCAATAATAAAATCGCACCTAGTGCAGTCTGGCTCAAGTATGAGATCAGTAAAGCACTACTTACCATCAATAGTAAAATCACCAAACTTTGCCTAAGCGGGACTCTGGTTGGCAACTGCTTTGCCTGATACCAATAAGCTGCACCAAATGCCAGTTGCAATACGCCCCAAAGAACTAAAACACCTACTGGCTGGGGCACTGGGTAAATCCAATAATGAAATAGAAGCGGAATCGCAACCGCTACCCAGGTTATTAAGCCTGCATATTTTAAGAGGTCAATTGGCGCATAACTCCCAATCAAGTGGGGGTTTTGGCTTGAATTTTGATGTTTATTGTTCATCTAGCAGTGTATTTCACCATAGTTATGCCATAGGATACGTACTTATTTAATAAATTGCATGCGTAGATAGTCATGCTCACTACACTCAGGCTGAATTTATCCGGCCCAGGTATGTCATCAGGAATAATCAATATCAAACTATCTCAACCAGCACAGGTACTGATATATCAAGATTTAGATCGTGAAGCTACAGTGCGCTTGTTAAATCGTTACTCACTAAATTTGGAATTAACCGAGGATTCCAAGATACCCGGTAGTTTCTGGGGTGAGAGTGAAGCTGGGCTTATCGATAATAAAATCATTATTCGCAACGACACTCCATTACATTCAATTTTGCACGAGGCCTGCCACTATATATGCATGGACGCCGAGCGACGGGGTAATTTGCATACCACTGCCGGCGGCGACTACGCTGAAGAAAACGGCGTTTGTTATCTGCAAATTCTATTGGCAGAGCAAATAAAAGGCTGTAGTCGTGAACGCATGTGGCAGGATATGGATTCATGGGGTTACACATTTCGACTCGGCTCTGCCCAGGCATGGTTTGAAAAAGATGCTGAAGATGCGCATGAATGGTTACTGCAACACCAGCTGATTGACTATAATGATCACCCAACCTTTCGCTTGAGACAATGAAAACTCTAAACAGTAGATTTCAAACTGACCAGCAGCTAGCTAACTTTGCAATTGGCTGTCTTGATCTAACCAGCCTGAACGAAGCCGATACTGATTTGCTTATCCAGCAACTCTGCCAACGTGCCGCCCAGCAGCCACATACCGCTGCAGTCTGTGTATTTCCAAAGTTTATTGCTACTGCGAAGGCTACCCTAGCTGCGGAAAATGCAGCAGATGTGAAGGTTGCTACCGTGGTCAATTTTCCTTCTGGAAATGAGCCAATAGAGCAAGTACTAGACCAGGTACGCTTCTCGATTACTCAAGCTGTAGATGAAATAGATCTGGTAATGCCTTGGCAGTCATTTATTGATGGCGATCATGCTACAAGTTCAGAGCTAATCACAGCAGTTCGGGCAGCCTGCCCAGAACAAAGCCTAAAAGTAATTCTAGAAACTGGTGAGTTAAAAGACCCGCAGATCATCCGTGCAGCTGCAGAATTAGCACTGAAATCTGGTGCCGATTTCATCAAAACATCTACCGGAAAAGTCCCGGTCAATGCGACTCTTGAAGCCGCCGAGGTAATGCTTAAAGCAATCTGTACGGTACAACCACAAACAGGTTTTAAAGCCGCTGGTGGAATATCAACATTTGCACAAGCTAAAAGTTATTTCCAGCTAGCCAGCGATATTTGTGGCGTAGACTGGTTGCAGACCGAACACTTTCGTTTTGGTGCCAGCAGCTTGTTAACAGATTTGCAGCATGTAGCCAGCATCAGCAATTCCAAACCAGCAACTAATGGAGATACCTATTGAACCAGCCAACTTTCTCTACTGCCCAAACTATCCAGAACAAACGTGATGGCAAGGCTTTAAGCACAGCAGAAATCCAGCAATTTGTAAGCGGAGTTGCCGCAGATAGCATTAGTGATGCACAAATAGGCGCATTCACCATGGCAACCTGGTTGCGTGGCATGGATGCAGACGAGCGCACTACCCTGACTCTGGCTATGCGCGATTCTGGAGATGTGTTGGACTGGTCACAGTTAGACCTCAATGGTCCGATTCTAGATAAACATTCAACCGGCGGGGTTGGCGATATGGTCAGCTTAATGCTGGGCCCAATGGTTGCTGCATGCGGGGGCTATGTTCCAATGATTGCCGGCAAAGGATTGGGCCATACCGGCGGTACCTTAGATAAACTAGAAAGCATCCCTGGTTTTAGAATCAAACTAGACCCCAGCGAATTTCAATCACAGGTAGCAAAAAATGGCCTTGCTATTGTCGGCCAATCAGCTCGCCTAGCGCCTGCTGATCGGCGTTTTTATGCAGTCCGAGATGTCACCGCTACCGTTGATTCTATCCCTCTAATTACAGCCTCTATTCTTTCCAAGAAACTCGCCGAAGGTTTGGATGCACTGGTAATGGATATCAAAATTGGCAATGGTGCGTTTTTACGCGAAGCAGCAACTGCCGCTGAGCTGGCAACAGCAATATCAAGCACTGCTGAGGCTTGCGGTGTTAGCTGTAACGCCTGGCTTACAGATATGTCGCAACCACTAGCATGGAACGCCGGCAATGCATTGGAAATAAAAGAAACCCTGGCTTTCTTGCGTGGTGATAAGCCCAGACAAAGCCTAGCTGATGTAGTTTATACATTGGCAGCTGATATGCTGGTTTTAGGTGACCTAGCCAGCAATCAGCAGCAAGCCAAGCAACAACTGGAAACGGTAATCGCCAATGGAAAAGCTGCTGAAGTCTTTCAGCAAATGGTACATTCCCAAGGCGGCCCTGCAGACCTGTTCGAACGTTGCGATGTACTATTACCAACAGCCAGCGTTATTCAACCAGTTTTCGCCAATAAGCCCGGGTTTGTAGAATCAATAGATGTTC
>CAZEFU010000281.1:0-3026 GCA_964511515.1 uncultured Wenzhouxiangellaceae bacterium | reverse complement strand
TTTGCCAGCGCTCCATGCCCTCGGGGAAATCTTCTGAAACCAGTAGTGGCAAGGCTAATATTTCACCGCCTGCTGAGTCAGTTCGTGAGTGGACTCTTGTTGGTGAGAAAGCTTATGCATTTTGGGAGCAGGCATCTGTGGACCTGAGTGCATTACTAGAGGAATACCCCGGTCAACTTTCCACAATCGGGAAGAAACTACTAAGCGCCACTGCCGGTCTTGGAGCTGGGGTGCTGCAATTTATTATCTCCATGTTAATGGCAGGTGCTTTTTTGGCTGGTGCCCAGAGCGCTGGAGAGCCATGCATAGACTTGCCACGCGCCTGTCACCATCTCAGGGTGAAGCTCTACTCACTATGTCTAGCAATACAGTTCGCAGTGTAGCTGTTGGGGTAATTGGAATAGCCTTTATTCAAGCAGTTCTTGGCGGACTTGGAATGATGTTTGTGGGAATACCTATGGCTGGTTTGCTCGCCGTGGTTATATTTATCTTAGGTATTGCCCAGCTGCCACCTCTAATAGTTTTATTGCCCGCGATAATCTATGTTTTCTCTGGCGACAGCACTATGGTTGCGGTTGTGTTCATGATCTGGAGCTTACTTGTCAGTTTTGCAGATATGGCGCTCAAACCATTATTGCTAGGCAGAGGTGTTGATGCACCGATGATGGATATATTATTGGGTGCAATTGGGGGCATGCATCGGTGCAGTTATTTTGGCTATCGGCTACAAGCTTTTCCAAGCATGGATTGAAATGGCCGAGCCGACGCCAATTCTTACGCAGGAAGACTGATATGTTGCTGCGTGAGTTAGGCTTGGGTGCTACCGCTCAAGCGATTATGGAGGCGAAGACCCTGATTACCATTATTGTAGTCTGGGTAGCATTCTCATTAATTGATCTTGCCCGCCAAAAAGGCGAGAAACTTTTATCGCACAAGGCCGCTCAGATGCGCATACTCGATAACACCTTGGTATCTATTCCCAATTGCATTATCGTACATGGGACTATTAAGAACTTCTCAGCCAGAGAGGAAATGTTATACCACCCTGCGCTACCACTTCGTTATGACACCAGCACCGAACAGTTGCAGCTAATTATTGATGCAATCGAGGAAATGGCAGCAGCAAACCCCAAGGTTAAAGCCGATACGATCAGAGTCAGGTTTACGGAGTTCACCGAAAACGCCATGACTATTAAGGCACGGATTTATATTGATTGATGAATCAGACTTTAGTGGTCACCTAAAAGTAGTTGGGGAATTAAATATTGGTATCATTAAAGCTGTGCAAAATTCTGGAGCTAACTTCTCCCAGGGTGCGACAACTGTGATAATTGAGCAGGACACTCAAACGCCAAAGATCTCAGTATAACTATGACATTTATATATGACTCGTCTTTTTGTCGCATCAATATGTATAGACATAGGTATTTTTAGTGAGCGTCAGCCCTGTAAGTGTTCTAAGTGGCAGCCCGCTTCTAGGCTATACCCACCATCATGAACTGTAGCTACTCTACTTTCCAGACTTCCAGATGCCAGTCACGACGGTTCTCGGATTTGGCATCAAACCCGATGAAATACGACTTACCTGCTTCAACCTCAATTTCCATTGGATCTATACGAAGGGGCCTACTAATTGCAGATAATGTCGGCTTACAATACTTTGTACTCACTGCTGCCTGAGCTTTAATGGTGTACTTGCCCGGTTCAATATTGAATGCCAGTGGGGTTTTTGTAACTTGTTTGCCGTTGATTTCATACACGTAAACTGAAAACATACAAGAAAGCGGATCATTTACCGAGGTCACTATTCTAGCCTTCTCACTACTAGCTAGCGCCGGCAATATACTTAGTGCGCTCAAGCAAACTACAGCGCTTATCATTACTTTTCGCCACATCATTGTTCTCTCCAAATCCAGTAGACCTAACCATGCATCGGCTCATGAGCCTCCGCGGATAGTTTATAGACTACATCTATCATACTGAACCGCAGCTGAACCAGAGCCAAAACCGGCAATATTTGTATCAGTAATCAAGCCTGAGGCTGTAGAGAACATCAGCTGGCAGTTGGGGACAGTCACATCATCCCAGTCAAGGTTGACCTACATGCCATTCATGACTTTATAGCCCACAACTACCCACATTATGCAATAAAATCAGCCAGTATATCCGGAGTAAAGCGGTTCTCATAAATGAGCAGCCAATGATTGAAAGAAAAGCACCAGAACTAAACAATGAGGAAGTCAGAGAGTTACTCCACAATTCCTACCGAATCATTTACGAGATCAAACAAGACATCTTTATATTGACGATAGCACACCAGCATAGAAACATAAAAACACAGAATATTGTCAGTAATCACTGACCTACACTCGTGGCTAAATCTGGAATTGGCCTATGATGCCTGTCCTTGGGTTTGCTTACATGGACTTGGATTTGCAGAAGCACTTACTGAGATAGGTTTACCACAAACTGCTATCCCAATAGCTCTGGTATTTTTTAACCTCGGAGTTGAAGTTGGGCAACTACTATTTATGCCGTAGTTTTCCTGGTTTTTGCGAGTCTGCGAAAACTTACCAAACACACCCAAACCAATACCAACTACAGCACCCGGAGCATTGCCAACAACTTTGCTACTCCAGTGAGTTATCTGATAGGCAGCCTATCTGTATTCTGGGTATTTGAGGGAACGCTGGGTTTCTGGAATTAACTGTGACTACGGTTTAGTAATAAAATCAGTTGCTCACCATTAACCCTCTTTCATTCAAAGCTATTTGCAAATATCGAAGTAGTAGCCAACCCATTTATATAATCTTCTATTGCAGTATAGCCAGAAGCCATCACTGTATTGTTATCTGGTACCAATGGTTTTAAGCCGTTGCTAATTTCCCATGAGTCTGGCATTCCATCATTATCACTATCAACTGGTACAGGTAAATTCTGGAATACTGGAAAATCAGCTGGATAATTTACCGTATCAATGATATCTCCAGTCCCGGTTGCAAAGCTGGCAATAACTCTGGTATCAA
>CAZEFU010000280.1:0-3046 GCA_964511515.1 uncultured Wenzhouxiangellaceae bacterium | reverse complement strand
TGCCGGGGAAATTCCAATGGACTGGGGTTTTGCCGAGACCCTGGCTTATGCACGCCTGATTGATAGTGATCACTCTTTGCGTTTGGTAGGCCAAGACTCTGGCAGGGGTACATTTTTCCACCGCCATGCAGTGCTGCACAATCAGCAAGATGCCCGTACCCTGATGCCACTGGCACAACTATCAACTAACGAGCCACGCCAAACCAGTGTTACCATTATTGATTCACTGCTATCAGAGGAAGCCGTGCTGGCATTTGAGTATGGATATGCCACCTCAGATCCCGAAACTCTGGTTATCTGGGAAGGCCAGTTTGGTGACTTTGTAAATGGTGCTCAGGTAGTAATCGACCAATTTATTGCCTCAGGTGAAGCCAAATGGGGCAGATTATGCGGTTTAACCATGTTTTTACCGCATGGCTATGAAGGTCAGGGACCGGAACACTCTTCCGCCCGCCTGGAACGTTTTATGCAACTCTGCTCACATAATAATATCCAGGTTTGTGTACCTTCCACGCCTGCACAAATGTTCCATATGATTAGCCGCCAAATGTTACGGCCTTTCCGTAAGCCATTAGTGGTGATGACACCTAAGAGCTTGCTTAGAAACAAAGCCTCAACATCCTCGCTTGAGTTCCTTAGCGAAGGCAGCTTCCAATTGGTTATTGATGATCGTGCCATTAAGAATAAAAAACAGGTTGAACGGGTAATCCTCTGTTCCGGCAAAGTCTATTACGACCTGCTCGAAGCTCGTGATCAGGCTGAGCTTAAAGATATAGCTCTGGTTCGAATTGAACAACTGTACCCATTCCCGCGCGATACAGTGGTTGAGATATTATCTCGCTACCCTAAAGCAAGTGAAATTATCTGGTGTCAGGAAGAACCGGAAAACCAGGGAGCCTGGTATCAAATTCGGAATCACCTAGAAGCCTGTATTGGCACGGCTCTCAAGCTTGAATATATTGGCCGTGAGTCATCACCTTCGCCGGCAGTTGGTTATCTTTCTGTACATTTACAAGAACAAGCGCAATTGGTGCGCCATGCACTTCGCTTAGCAAATAATTGAATTTTCACAGGTATTGAAATATGAGTATTGAAGTTAAAGTTCCCGTCCTTCCAGAATCCATAGCCGATGCAACGGTTGCTGGCTGGCACAAAAAGATTGGTGAGTCAGTTTACCGGGATGAAAATCTGGTAGACCTTGAAACCGATAAAGTGGTGCTCGAAGTTCCCTCGCCTGTAGATGGTGTGATTAAAGAAATCATGCAGGCAGAAGGTGCGACAGTAGAGTCGGGCCAGTTAATGGCAATAATTGAAGAAGGTGAAGTTGCTGAGCCGAAACCTGCCGCTGCGGAAACTGCAGCAGAAACCCCAGCTAACCAGGCAGCACCAGTGGCAATTGCCAGCGACAGCAAACTTGCACCTTCGGTTAAGCGCATTGTCAGCGAAGAAAACCTGGATCCACAGCAAATCAGTGGCACTGGCCGCGGTCAACGCATTACCAAGACCGATGTAATCAACCACCTTAGCAGTGGCGGAGGTTCGCGAGTTGAAGAACGAGTACGCATGACTCGCCTACGCACACGCATAGCCGAACGCATGAAAGAAGCACAAAATACTGCTGCCATCCTAACTTCATTTAATGAAGTGAACTTGCAAGCAGTAATGGATTTACGCAAAAAATACAAACAGCAGTTTATTGATACCCATGGTATCAAACTAGGTTTGATGTCATTTTTTGTTAAAGCCAGCTGTGAGGCTTTGAAGAAATTCCCGATAGTAAATGCATCCCTTGATGGCGATGACATTATTTATCACAACTTTATGGATGTAGGTATTGCTGTTTCCACCGAGCGCGGTTTGATGGTGCCAATTTTACGCAATGCAGAAAACATGTCATTGGCAGAAATTGAAATCATGATTGCCGAATATGCTGGTCGTGCCCGTGACGGCAGTATTGGTCTTGAAGATATTCAAGGCGGTACTTTTACCATCACTAATGGTGGTGTTTTTGGTTCATTGGTATCTACACCATTGTTGAACCCACCGCAAAGTGCGATCCTTGGAATGCATACCATCAAAGAACGCCCAGTAGTTGAAAATGGGCAAATTGTGGCAGCGCCAATGATGTTTACAGCCCTTAGCTATGACCACCGGATTATCGATGGCAAAGATGCCGTGCAGTTCCTGGTTGCCATTAAAGATGCACTTGAAGACCCAGCCCGTTTATTACTGGGGCTATAGAGAATTATCATGACTGAAAAATTTGACTTAATCGTTATCGGCGCAGGGCCAGCAGGCTATGTTGCCTCTATTCACGCAGCCCAGCTAGGCTTAAAAACTGCCTGTATTGATAAAACCATTGGTAAAGATGGCAAGCCAGCACCGGGTGGTACCTGCCTGAATGTAGGTTGCATACCTTCTAAGGCATTGCTAGATTCCAGTAAACACTACAGCCATTTGCAACATGATTATGCCGACCACGGCATTGTGGCTAAAGATGTAAGCATGGATGTTGGCAAAATGCTGGCGCGTAAAGACAAAATCGTAAAACAGTTAACTGGTGGGATTGAGCAGCTTTTTAAGGCAAACAAAGTAACTTTTTATCATGGAACTGGTGAATTAAGCGCAAATCGCAATGTAAATGTGACTTTAGAAACCGGAGATCAGCTGCAACTTGAGGCTAAGAATATCCTGCTTGCCAGCGGCTCTACTTCAATTGAAATTCCCGGCATTGAATTTGATGGTGAATATATTATTGATAATTGTGGTGCTCTAGAGCTAAGCACAGTACCAGCACGGCTCGGAGTAATCGGGGCTGGAGTAATCGGCCTGGAGCTTGGTTCAGTATGGGGCAGGCTAGGCAGCGAGGTTACCATTCTGGAAGCATTGCCGGAGTTTTTACCCGCCGCAGATAAAGATATTGCACGTCAGGCCGCTCGCGAATTTAAAAAACAGAATCTCGGAATTCGCCTCAATACAATGGTTAAAAAAGCTCAAGTTGTCGAGCAACAAGTAGTGGTAGTTATTGAAGGAAAAGATGGCGAAG
>CAZEFU010000279.1:0-3051 GCA_964511515.1 uncultured Wenzhouxiangellaceae bacterium | reverse complement strand
ATCGCAACAGGCCTGAGTGAACATAACGAATACGGTCGTGATTTCATCGAAGCCACACGCTGGATAAAATCCAATCTACCCGGAGCGCTGGTCTCCGGCGGGCTTTCCAATGTTTCTTTCTCCTTTCGCGGCAATAATGCAGTGCGCGAGGCAATCCATGCAGTGTTTCTGTACCACGCTATTCAGGCGGGCATGGATATGGGGATTGTTAATGCTGGGCAGTTAGCGGTTTATGATGAGATTGAATCTGAGCTGCGTAGTGCAATCGAGAATGTGATTTTCAACCGTAGCGATGATGCCACAGACAAGTTGCTTGAAATTGCCACAAAATTTAATGTCCAAGAAGAAATAAAACCAGAAAAACAGCTTGCCTGGCGGGAACTTCCACTTGAGCAACGCATTCATCACAGTTTGATCCATGGTATTAACCAATTCATTGAAATAGATACCGAAGCTGCCCTTAAACAATTAGGCAGCGCGATTGAAGTCATTGAAGGCCCACTAATGGATGGCATGAACATTGTCGGCAGCCGCTTTGCGATAGGGAAAATGTTTCTACCACAGGTGGTGAAATCTGCACGCGTAATGAAACTAGCAACCGCCTGGCTTGAGCCCTATCTAGCAGCCGAGAAAGGTGAGCGCAGCCAAAGTGCTGGCAAAGTTGTAATGGCAACAGTAAAAGGTGATGTGCATGATATTGGTAAAAATATTGTTACTGTAGTTATGCAGTGTAATGGTTACACAGTTATTGATCTCGGGGTTATGGTAGCGGCTGAAAAGATAATTCAAACAGCTATTGATACTAAAGCAGATGTAATCGGCTTATCCGGGCTAATTACCCCATCTTTGGAAGAAATGTCAGCCATAGCTACAGAAATGCAGCGCCGCGGTTTGAAAATACCATTACTTATTGGTGGTGCCACCACCTCGAAAATGCATACATCGGTGAAGATCGCCCCACATTATGACTTTCCAGTTGTATATGCTGCAGATGCATCACGCGCTGTAGGCATGGTTAGCAAATTATTGTCTAGCACCAAAAAGGAAGAATTCATCGCTGCTAACCAACAAGAACAAATCGATTATAGACAACGCTTCGCCAGCACCAAAAATCGGCGCAAGCTAATAGGTTTAGAAGCTGCGCGTAGCAATGCGTTTAAAACTGACTGGCAACTATACACGCCACCTAAACCTGTAAATGAAAATATAGAAATAATTCAAAACCAATCTCTATTGGAATTACAGGACCATATCGACTGGACACCATTCTTTATTACCTGGGGCCTGAAAGGTAAATATCCAGCTATTTTTGATGATGCGGTAGTTGGCGACCAAGCCCGTGAGCTATATACAGATGCGCTGGCCATGATCAAGGAATTTAGTGATAACGGAGATCTCAAAGCAGCAGCAGTTTGGGCTATATTTCCAGCCTATAAACAAGGCGATGATATTCAAATACTCGATAACAAGCGCAAAGCACTGCAAAAACTATACTGCTTGCGCCAACAAATGCCTGCACGTACAGAGCAAGCAAACTACTGTTTAAGTGACTTTATTGCCCCAGCAGGTGGCCCGAATGACTGGCTTGGTGTGTTCGCACTTACAGCAAGTCACGGCTTAGGTAAAATTACAGACGCAGCAAAATCAAACCATGACGACTATCGCGCAATTCTCGCCAAAGCAGTAGCAGACCGTTTAGCTGAAGCGTTCGCAGAACTCTTACATGAGAAAATTCGCAAACAAGATTGGGGCTACGCGAGTGGCGAAGAGTTAAATAATGAGCAAAGAATAAGAGAAAAATACCGTGGTATTCGCCCTGCCCCAGGATACCCTGCCTGCCCAGATCACACGCAAAAAGATATAATTTGGCGCTTATTGAATGTGGAAGAGAATATTGGCGTGCGACTTACCGAATCAAAAGCAATGTGGCCATCAGCATCGGTGAGTGGTTGGTACTTTTCGCACCCTGATTCTAAATATTTCAATGTTGGTAAAATCACAGAAGAGCAACTTAATGACCTTGCCGAGCGTCGGGGAATGGATAGCAAAGAGCTGGCTAAGTGGTTGGCAAGTAATTTAGCGTAAGGCTTTCGGGCCGAACTCGCACCGTCGTCCCGACCCCCCACACCGTCTTATAAAGGAATTGCGAGCAGCAATATCCGGGATCCATATCCCTCGCATGGATTCCGGGCTCACCTATTCGGCGCCCTGGGCCTGTCCGCGCATCCGACCACCATGGATGGCGGAAGTGCAGGTTTTGCAGGAGCAAACACCTGCCATGCGCTCCCCCGGCATTCGTGCTTCCTCGGCAATTGTTCCCGACATTGCTCTACCTCCTGCATCCATGCAGTCGTCGGCAATTGTTCCCGACATTGCTCTCGGCTCTGGCGTCCTGCTTCGCTCTACCGAGTCCATCCTTGGACTCGTACCTCCTGCATCCATGCAGTCGTGCACATCAAAGACCATGAAAAGTTTTTATTCCCCATGCGCACATCAACACACTAACTCGAACCCGTGGAAATTCGAGTAGCATTACCGCCCTGAATACACAATATGGAACATATCGGTATCTTAAGCTCTCGGCCAAAGCCATTGGACTTTTGACCATCAGATAGGGTATTCTTTAAGTAGATGGTAATATTACCTCTGCGCTTAGAGCTGCATCCAGGCTCTATATTAAAACGTGAAACATGGCGCTATATGTGATGCATTTATGCTACCGGAACCAGGGATCTCCAGTAGCCTTTAAAACAACTCAAGTACAGAAGAAATATCATGAATATATATCCAAGAAAGCATTACCCTGATGCTATCAAGAAAGCCCCTAAAGTTTCCATCAGACCGACCCATCTAAAAAAACCAACGCCTTTCAAAAGCCAGTTAAATAAGTCGCCTAGAGCCACTATTAAAACCTTGGCGCAACTAAATGGCACTGTTCCAGTACCAAATGTCATTCATCGGGTCTTGAGCAAGATGGCCTTTGGCAGCAGCGCGACTGACGCGGCTCACATTCAGGCATTACCTGGGGCTACTGATCAAGTTAAATTACTG
>CAZEFU010000278.1:0-3056 GCA_964511515.1 uncultured Wenzhouxiangellaceae bacterium | reverse complement strand
AGTTGCATAAGTTCATTAATGCCACCGGGTTTAGATAGTTTTATTTGCGGCATGTGGGCGCGTAAATCAAAGTCTGGATCTCTAATCCAGAACGGGAAAGATAATGCTAAAGGAACTTCAATTAGGCGCTCCCGAAATACTTTAGAACCGCGTAGCCTACTCTTGACCAACTCATACCAAGTCTCATAAGAAAAGCTGTCAGGGCAATCTTTAGCATCGATTATATATAAGCCACCGATAGCCATAGGACTGTGTTCACTTTCAAGATAAATAAAAGTTGCATCGAGAGCAGATAATGCCTGCATAAAGACTCCTATGAGTTGTAATCGGCAATCATTACAACTTCACGGTTGCGATTAGTCAATCATAAAGAAAACTAATTGTTAAGAAATAAAGGCTTAATTTATTACCTTAGCGGCCAGGCCGGTTAGAGCTGCTATACCTAAAAATGCGTATCCTGCAACTGGGAGAAGAAACACAGTTGCAAGCCCCAGAATTAGCATCCCTAGTGATAGAGCAAACATGTCGCCGGTGACAGTTTTTCGAATTCCGATGGCGTTACGAATTCCAAGAAAGATGTAATCCAAACTGATTTTACCGCCGCCGTGGAATATTAGAGGCAATAACATCAGCATAAATAGAAGTGGCAGTTTAAAGTTGCCTGCGCCGTCTGCGGTTATTGCATAACCACCCCATAGTTCGCTGAAGGAATTCCACTCAGCTGGCCAATGAACGGCAGCGGTTGCCACCACTGTAATGATTAATAAGGAGAACGCAGCAAAACGTGTAAACAGGCCGAACAGGATCAGCAATGAAAAGATAATTTCTCCCCAGGTAGCTAAGAACCAGTTTATGTCTGCTGGAATTAAATTGAACGGAAATGGAAAACCCATTTGCCAATCAGCCCAGGGGATAGATTCAAACCAGTTTTCACCAGCATACTTGCCAACTCCAGCCTCCCAAAATTCCCAAAACATTATTAGACGTAATCCTAAAGGCCAGATATAGTCACCTGCCGCTTTCAGTCTGGCTGTTATTCCATCATATATTTTGAAGGCTTTCATTAGCTTTATCCGTATTGTATTAATTTAAGAAATTTGGGTACCGAGAATTACTTGTTGCTTTCTAAAACTCAGCATTAGTTCCTGCCCGGTTGCAAAGATAACTGGATCATCATCGCGTCCTAATTCAACAGCGATCTTTTTCAATATTTGTGCCCCAGTTAGGGCTTTATCATCACTCAATAGCTCACATAGGCGGGCACTAACCTGATTTAAGCGGGTAAATTCAATTGAGTCATCCTTTAATCTGTGAACCAGTATAAAGCTTGCTTGATCAGGAGCTACAGATGGCTGGTTGTCGGGGCTTATTTTGTCAACTGCCCACTGGTAATTTAGCACCCATGCCTGTGGTGAAATTACCGGTATACCTGAATTCAGATCGCCGCTTGCATCAATCTGTTTCATATCCAGTGTTTTAGTGTCTAGTTCCAAAGCTAGCTCTATCCATTCGTAATGAGCCAGCTCAGCGAGAAAGGGTTTTTCCGGGTATGGGTTCTGTTGATCCAGATAGCTGATAAATTCCTCTGGAATTTCTGGAAATAAAGGAGTTTTGCAACGGTAATCGCGATAAAACCCACGAACTAACTGATGCCAGTCATGCTCGTTGAATAGCTGCCGAATCACCGGAAAATTACTCGCGATAAAACCCTTAATATTGTTGAAAAACAAGTCTCTATATATTGCCATTCTGCGAGCCTCTACTGCAGCAGGCATAGCTTGATTGTCTGGGTCTCGAATATAAGCGGCAAACTGTAATTGCAGTTTGCCGAGTGCGGTCGGTAGTTGTGGGTCTAGAACTGTATCAGGCAGACTTTCTAAGTTCATCATCTGCACCGCATTGTTGTTGGATTGCTACTATTTGCTCTACTTCACTCAGTAGTTCGGCCACTGGTGGGAAATTAAAATCACGTTCTAGCAGAGTCGGAAAAACACCAAAATTCTGGTAAGCGAGTTTAAGTAACTCCCAGACTGTTGGAATAACACTAGCACCATGAGTATCAATCAAAAGGTCATCTGCTTCATTGTAGTGCCCGGCAATATGCCCATAGGCGATACGCTCCCCGGGCAGGGCTTTTAGAAAAGCTATAGGGTCGTATTTGTGATTGATGCTATTTACATAAATGTTGTTAACATCAAGCAATAAATCACAGTCAGCCTCGCTAATAACTGCGTTTATAAATTCGATTTCGGACATTTCCTGCCCAGGAGCTGCGTAGTATGAAACATTTTCAATAGCGATTCGCTGGCCGATGATTTCTTGAGTACGGGTAATTCTGGTAGCTACATACTTAACAGCTTCTGCAGTGAAAGGGATCGGCATTAAGTCATATAAATGCCCATCGTCCGTGCAATAACTTAAATGTTCGCTATAAAGGGGTACTTTATGTTGGCGCATGAACTGAGCCACCTGAGCAATAAACTTTTCGTCAAGTGGTGCGGGACCCCCGATTGAAAGCGACAGACCATGGAATAACATTGGTTTTTCTTCAGTATACCTGGAAAACTGGCGACCAAGCTTGCCGCCAACATTCATCCAGTTTTCAGGTGCCACCTCCATAAATGAGACAGGTCGAAGATCCTGACCCTCAAACGGACCCAAAAGGGCCCGTCTGAGACCGAGACCTGCACCATGAAGACCCAGGTTTCGTTTAGTCATAACGTGGAGCTCGTGTTGAAAAACTTACTTGTCGCCACCACATTTGCCTTCATTTGCGGCCTTGTGATCTTCACCACATGAGCCTTCAGCTTTGGCTTTCTCACCATGAGCATGACCTTCAGCTTTAGCTTTCTTACCCTGAGCTTGACCTTCAGCTTTAGCTTTCTCACCATGAGCGTGACCTTCAGCTTTAGCTTTGGCTTTATCACCGCCGCACTTGCCTTCACCACATTTACCTTCCATCTTGGCTTTGTGCTCTTCCATTTTGGCTTTGTGTTCTTCGCCGCACTTGCCTTCACCACATTTGCCTTCCATTTTGGCTTTGTGATCTTCCATTT
>CAZEFU010000277.1:0-3063 GCA_964511515.1 uncultured Wenzhouxiangellaceae bacterium | reverse complement strand
AGTAACCCCCTCACTCGCCCAGGTATCTGCCGTCTTACCGGCAAATTCTTTTTCAACCACCCAGGCGGAAATCTTCTGCACCCCATGACTAACCCCGATTGCGAAAATAAGAAACGGGGTCAAAATATTCATCGGATCCAGGCTGTAATTGAGCAGGCTCAATGCACCCATTTGCCATACGACAGCAACCAGTGAACAAACCAGTGGTAATACAGTTAACCAAACCGAGCCTGAGTATAGATAAAGTAATATAGTGGTGATGATGAAAGCTACAATAAAGAACCAGAACACTGATTGAGCACCATCGGATATATCGCCAACAATTTTGGCAAAACCAATGATGTGCAAACTATAATCATCGCCCTCATATTCTGTGCGTATATCTTCTAGCTGCGTGGCTACTGCACGATAATCTAATTTTTCGCCTGTTTGTGGGTCAGTTTCAAGCAAATTAGCCCACACCATTGCCCCGGAAAAATCACCAGCAACTAATCGACCAACCTCGCCTGACTTTACAATATTCGAGCGAACTTTCTCAAACATCTCTGCTGAGGGTGTGAAATCAGAAGGAATTACATTGCCGCCCGCGAAGCCGTCTTCAACTATCTCTACGAAGCGAACATTAGGAGTAAAAATAGAACGTACACTAGCCCGATCTACACCTGAAATAAAGAAAACCTTGTCAGTAATATCCTCCAAGGCTTTAAAGTATTCAGGGGTGAACATATTCCCGTCTTTAGCCATTAGTGCGACCAAAACTCTATTCGCTCCACCAAACTCTTTCTCATGCTTGAGGAAGGTTTGCATATACTCATGTTCCAGCGGTAACTGCTTTTTAAAACCGGTTTCTATTTTCAGGTTCATCATGGAAAACCCCATGACAACCGTTAAGGCCAGAAATAAACCAATTATCAGGTAACGGGTATTTATTAGTCCCGTTGCCAGTTTATGCAACATTGTTTGTTCGTTGGCATCAGTCATTGCTGTTCCCCTGGCTATTAGTTGCGGCATTATCTGGATCAATCATTGCTACACCTGCAGTACTGGTTAATAAATACCTCTCTCTACCGGCGGTTGTTATTGCGGTAAAATCAACCCCACTCTCCAGGTTGCGGGAGGTGAAGTCTAGGCCTTTCTCGAAGCCTGTAACTACAGTACCGCTTGCTCCTACCAAAACAATTTGTTGTCTATTGAGAGCGCCACCCATTAATGTCGCTTCCGTACCTGTTACTATTTTCTGCCATGTAGCACCAAAATCACAACTCTTAAAAGCATTACCACGCAAACCAAAAGTGAGAACGCAGTTGCTATTGGTAACAATAGAGCCGAACATTGAACCCTCATATTGCAATCTAATCGCCTGCCAAGTTTTACCCAAGTCGCTACTACGGAAACCAAAGCCTCTTTCTCCCATCATCAACAAGCGATTTCCAGGTAAGGCAACTATTGTATTCAGGTGACACTCCAGCATTTCATAACAACCAAGGTCTGCAAACTGAGCCATATAATCATCTTTATCAACTTCTTCTGCACCAGCCTCGGGGTCAAAGAGGGGGTCAATGGTATCTTCATTCAAATCTCTAAATTCCCAGTTCTTACCAGCATCATTTGTTTCCAGCAATAAACCATATGCCCCAATTGCAAACCCGTGGTTTTGGGTCAAAAAAAGTATATCCATAAAGGCATCACCTTCTTTGTCCTCGTTCTGAACAAGCCAATTGTTGCCTCCATCTGAACTAAAGAGAATCGTCGCATCATGCCCCACAGCCCAAAGCGACCCTTGCTGGCTAACTATTGCCGTCAATGTGGACTTTGTGGGTACTGACTGAGCTTGTTGCCAACTTTCACCATCACTAGTTAACAAGATGTGACCACGCTCTCCAACAGCAACCCAACCATCTTCGGATTTAGTAATATCCAGCAACAGTGATTTACCAGCCAGTGGCTGGTGCTCTGCAATGCCAGAATCTTCTGACTGCGCATTTACACTGAGAACTAGCATGGTACAGATGAGGCCAGCAACTAAAGCACTGGGAGTTAGAGTTCTAAGGTATCTGATCATAGATATTCCACTTTAAGCAGCAGAAAAAGAAAAAGGAAGGCCAGTTAAAAACTGGCCTTCCCGGAGGTTTTAGTTTTAACGCCTACCGCGCTTGCGCAAAGAAGCGGGCGTGAATTGCCCAGGTGTGCCAGTTTCTTTGAAGTCATATACTGGAGATGAGTTATCTAAACCAGTAGCCACATAGCGACCAGACTGCAGGTCGTAATGAGCTTCAACTGTAGTCCAGAAAGTTGGTTGCTCGTAGTAGTTAATACTATGTCCTTCAGACACACGCCACAGTTCACCACGTTTATCATAGTGATCAGTTAGCAATATCTGATAAGAGTCTTCATCCAGATAGAAGGTTCTGCGTGGATTGATGTGTCGCATACCCTCTTTCAAAGTTGCCTCTACCACCCACATACGATGTAACTCATAGCGCATTAGTGCAGGATTTAAATGCCCGGGCATTATGAAATCGTCATAGGAGATATCACCAGCGTGAGCACCATAAGAGTTATATGGCACATACATTTCGCGCTTGCCAACAAGCTCCCAGTTATACCGATCCATAGCACCATTAAACATATCGGTCATATCGTTGGTACGCAGACCATCAGATGCAGTACCCGGATTATCATAGGCTACATTAGGTGCGCGCCTTACCCGGCGCTGGCCGGGATTATAAATCCACGCCTGACGCTGCTGCTTTATTTGATCCAGGGTTTCGTGAACCAGCAATACATTACCCGCTAAACGCGCTGGAGCTTCAACCACTTGGTAGAAGTAAATCAGCATATTATTAATATCGGCAAGAGTTAACCCTTCGGTGTAATAAAGCCCGAGGATGTCCTCTTTTAGTACAACCACAGAGTACTTGCCACCAGCGGTTGGTGCTACCTGATTATTATATCGAGTTACAGCCACACCCTTATACTTAAGCTTATGATTCCACATCAGCTCTTGTGCATTTTCAGGGAATGGGAATGGAAAACCTTCAGCAACATCGGCTACACCATCAC
>CAZEFU010000276.1:0-3067 GCA_964511515.1 uncultured Wenzhouxiangellaceae bacterium | reverse complement strand
GTGGTAATAAAAATAAGGAATCTATAATGGAACACTCTAGCAACTCAAGCTCAGAGCAGCTCAAAGACCCTGTCTGTGGGATGAACGTTAACAGCGATAGTCAGCATAATTTTGAACACGAGAATAAGAACTACTATTTTTGTAGTGTTACCTGTCTGGATAAATTTAGCCAGGATCCCGCAACTTACTTGCAAGCAGAAGCTGCTGGGACTGTACCTGGAAGCCACGATTGTTGTAAAGGTGGGGGGAATATCGCTGCAGGTGCAGGTGATAGTTCGGCAACTTATACCTGCCCCATGCACCCAGAAATCGAGCAGCAAGGGCCTGGTGCTTGTCCTAAATGCGGTATGGCTCTGGAAGTAATGGGCGTACCACTGGCAGTTACCAAAACTGAATATACCTGCCCGATGCACCCGGAGATTATTCGTGATGAACCAGGCAGTTGTCCAATTTGCGGTATGGCACTAGAGCCACGTACTGTAGAGCTGGAAGAAGATACAACTGAGCTTGATGATATGACTCGGCGCTTCTGGATTAGCAGCTTGCTGGCGATTCCGGTATTTATTATGGCTATGGCGGCTGAATTCTGGCCCGCAGCCACGGCTGAAATCATTAGCCCAAATTATCGTCAGATAATCGAGTTCTTCTTGGCAACGCCTGTAGTGTTATGGGGCGGTTGGCCGTTTTTTGTACGCGGCTGGCAGTCGATTAAAACCCTGAATTTCAATATGTTCACCTTGATAGCAATTGGTGTTGGAATCGCCTGGTTATATAGCGTTATCGGCACCTTCTTGCCAGGTATTTTTCCGGAAGTGGTGAAAAATGAAATGGGTGTGGTGCCCGTTTATTTTGAAGCTGCAGCGGTAATTACCGCATTGGTACTATTAGGTCAGGTGCTGGAGTTACGTGCTCGTAGTAGCACCAATGCAGCAATCAAAGCATTATTAGGCTTGGCTCCGAATACTGCCCGTATCGTACGCGCAGATGGCAAAGAAGAAGATATTCCTTTGGAGCAGGTTCACCCTGGCGACATTTTACGGGTCCGCCCCGGCGAAAAAGTCCCGGTTGATGGTGTGGTTACCGATGGGGTCAGTAATGTGGATGAATCTATGGTCACCGGCGAGCCAATTCCAGTAGAAAAAGCTAGCGGTGACAAACTCATTGGCGCCACTGTAAACGCCACTGGTAGTTTATTGATGCGGGCTGAAAGGGTAGGAGCTGATACGTTGCTGTCTCAAATTGTACAGATGGTGGCTGAAGCTCAACGCTCGCGCGCGCCGATTCAAAAACTGGTAGATGTAGTTTCCGGTTATTTTGTTCCAGCAGTGCTGCTGATTGCGGTAATTACATTTATAGTCTGGTGGAACTTTGGTCCGGAACCAGCGCTTGCTTATGCAGTAATTAATTCTGTTGCAGTACTTATTATCGCTTGCCCCTGTGCTTTGGGACTGGCAACACCAATGTCGATTATGGTTGGTACTGGTAAAGGTGCCATGATGGGTGTATTGATAAAAAATGCCGAAGCTCTGGAGGTATTACGCAAAGTAGATACTTTGGTAGTTGATAAAACCGGCACTCTAACTGAGGGTAAGCCACAACTAGTATCAATAGTGGCAGTAGACGGTTTTAACGAAAGCGAGATATTGCTCTTGGGCGCTAGTCTTGAAAGGGCAAGTGAGCATCCATTGGCTGAGTCCATTGTTCGTGGCGCTGAAAAGCGCGGGGTTGAGCTAGTAGCAACAGATGAATTTTCTTCCATTACCGGCAAAGGGGTTACTGGCACAGTCAATAACCGCAGTGTTGCTATCGGTAACCTGAAATTGCTTCAAGGCTTATCTGTAGATGTAGGCGAGCTACCGCAATTGGCTGAAAATGGTCGTAAGGAAGGTCAAACAGTTATGTTTGTCGCAATTGATGGTAAAGCTGCTGGTTTAATTGGTGTGGCTGATCCTATAAAAGACTCTAGCCAAGAAGCAATAGACCAACTACATGCTGAGGGCCTAACCGTGGTTATGCTAACAGGTGACAGCCATACAACCGCAATGGCGGTTGCGAATAAATTAGGCATCGATCAGGTCGAGGCTGATGTGCTGCCAGATCAAAAAGCTGAAATAGTCAAAAAGTTACAAGCTGAAGGTAAGATTGTGGCGATGGCTGGTGATGGCATTAACGATGCTCCTGCACTGGCGCAAGCCCAGGTTGGAATAGCCATGGGTACTGGCACCGATGTAGCTATGGAAAGCGCAGGCGTAACCCTGATTAAAGGCGACTTACGCGGCATTGTACGTGCCCGCAGGTTAAGTAGCTTGGTGATGCGTAATATCCGCGAGAATCTATTCTTTGCCTTTATCTATAACGGTCTTGGAGTACCGGTTGCAGCCGGTGTTTTATATCCGGTATTTGGGCTCTTGCTCTCACCAATAATTGCAGCTGCGGCGATGAGCTTCAGTTCGGTATCGGTAATCGCCAATTCCTTACGCTTACGCAACGCTAAAATATAATAAAACGATAAATTCAAACCTGCTCTGGTTTCCAGAGCAGGTTACACACCGAGGGTTTAGGAGAAATGTATGAATTTTCGAAAAGTAACCGCAATAATTCGACCTGATTTACTTGAGCAAGTTGAGGATCGCTTAAAAGTCTTGAATGTTCCAGGAGTCAGCGTAAGCAAAGTAAAAGGGTATGGAGAGTATGCCAACTTTTTCCAGTCAGACTGGTTGAGTACACATACAAAAATCGAGATATTTACAAATACTGATAATGCTAAAGAAATCGCAGAGGCGATAATGGAAGCTGCCCACACAGGCACTGAAGGCGATGGGATTGTAGCAATACTACCAGTCGAGTCGGTCTATCATATCCGTACTAGGCAACTATGCTCAGAAGATGTTTGTCACTAGGATATAAGCTGTGGTGCAGCAAAATGCTGCACCACAGCAGGTTTAAATTTAGTGAGCTTTTTTTAGTGCTCGCTTACAACCCCCGCTACAGATTGTGGCACGGGGTTAGGCGTGGAGTTTTTGATCAATTTCCATTTACTCAAAGCTATCCAAGAAAACAAGGCCAG
>CAZEFU010000275.1:0-3081 GCA_964511515.1 uncultured Wenzhouxiangellaceae bacterium | reverse complement strand
CATTATCATCTGTGCAGGTAAGGCCTGATAGCCAGTATAGCGCTGGAACACTGCCTGCTTTTGCTTGCGGTGGCAGATAAACCGAAAATGTCATTTTGCAGTTACAGTAAGTCGATTGGTGTTCGTAACGATTAAGAAAACCGTCAAACTCTTTTATAGATTCAATCTGTTTCATAATATTAAAAAATAATAACTGAACGGATGCTTTTTCCTTGGTGCATAAGGTCAAAAGCGGTATTAATCTCTTCCAGCGGCATAGTATGCGTCACAAGAGAATCAAGTTCAATTTGACCTCGCATATATCTATCCACATATCCCGGTAATTCCGTTCTTCCTTTGACACCACCAAAAGCGGTACCTTTCCATGTTCTACCAACGACTAAATTAAAGGGTCGAGTTTCTATGGTCTGTCCAGCTCCAGCCACACCAATAACTGTGGAAACCCCCCAGCCCATATGAGTGCATTCGAGAGCGTCTCGCATAACATCAGTATTGCCGATGCATTCAAAGGAATAATCCGGGCCACCGTTAAACATATCTTGCATATATTCAACAAAAGAACCGCTTATATCACTTGGGTTTACAAAATCTGTAGCGCCTAGCTGTTTAGCAAATTCAAATTTATCAGGATTAATATCAATAGCAATTATTCTTCCTGCCTGAGCCATTACCGCGCCCTGAATGCAAGATAGGCCAATGCCACCTAATCCAAATACCGCAACCGTAGAACCAGGCTCAACCTTTGCCGTATTAAGAACAGCTCCTATTCCTGTGGTAACTCCACAACCTAATAGACAAACCTTGTCCAAAGGTGCTGCCTTGTTAATTTTTGCCAATGCAATTTCAGGAACAACCGTGTATTCGGAGAAAGTAGAACACCCCATATAATGAAAAATATCTTTTCCATTTTTTGAAAAGCGCCGGGTGCCATCAGGCATATAACCAGCCCAGACGGTCTTGGCTATTGACTGGCATAAATTAGTTTTAATAGATTTACAACACTCACACTCACCGCATTCTGGAATATACAGTGGGATAACGTGGTCGCCAACACTCAAATTTTTCACATTGGTGCCTAATTCAACCACTTCACAACCGCCCTCATGCCCTAAAACACAAGGGAAACAACCTTGAGGATCATCTCCAGATAGAGTGAAAGCATCTGTATGACAGACACCCGAAGCGATGGTTTTTAACAGGACTTCCCCTTCTCGTGGTGGCATTACTTCAATTTCTTCAATAGAAAGAGGTTTCTTTGCTTCCCATGCTACGGCTGCTTTTGCTTTCACTTATATCTCCTAAGCCTATAAATTCTGTATTGATAATTGAATGTGTTTTAAATCTAACTTTAAAATAGTTAGAAATTCCTACATATTTGGAAATATTTCCATATATGCAGGTTTCTTTTATCCATCTTGCATCTAAGGTTATTGATTTGCAAGAAAAACAACTATCGTGAGCATGTGCCCCCTGTGTTTACCCGGAATATATGCTGCCAACTCGGTTAAATGTCATGCTTGGAGGTGAACCTATAATATATGGGATAGGCGCACCAAGCATCATTAGTCGTTTTTCATTGCTCTATCTGGTGCCTGCCCCATAGTTACCTTGTGTGAATATACCCTGATACCTGTCGGCAGGTATCGATTTTCACTCGTGGCAAAAACGGGAATGGTTCTATTAGGTGCCTGCCCCATGGTTGATGGTTGCCGATTGGGCTAGCGTGATCAGTGTAATTTCAAACATTTCGATCTGGATCACCGAACATGCTCTTTGATATGAGGCTATATAGAAAGAGTAATGCTAATACAATAACTATAGCTCCTAATATTTGTGCCCAAATACTATCTATTACACTCAAATAGCCAAGCCTATTTGTACTCGTACTTATGAAAATAACAGCAAGAGTTAAGTTTCCTACCGCATGCACCAGGATGGATGCCAATATACCATATCTTAAATATATGCAGGCCAACAAGACCCCAACGATAACCACAAATGGTGTCATATGTGGAAGCGCAAACAAAATAGCAGAGCAGATAATGGCATGCTTTTTCTGCATTTTATTACATAAATAATAAAGCAACATTCCTCTAAAGAAAAACTCTTCAACTATCGGCGCCATTACTACTGAGCCAAAAATATCGCCCATGCTTAAGTGTATATCGTTAGCTGATTTATCAGCATTACTCAATGTTTCCGGGGCAAAATAAAACTCATAGTTGTAAATTAGATTTTCATAACCAATTCTGAAGAGGATGGTGCCTACAATCAAACAAGGAATTAGCAAATAAAGAGGGGGGAGTTTATTTTCAATCTTAAAGACTGTTTTGTACCACAGCTTATTTGGGTACAAACATGCAGTGAACCAAAATAGCAGGAATAGAAACTCAACCAACCGCGCATAAGCAAGATCGTACTCACTGCCTTCAAAAACGGTGAAGTATAAAATTAACGAGATTAATTTGCCAATTAAAAAGCCAAAAACCAAACGTACAAAAGTTATTTTTCCATCACTAAGTGCTAACATAATTACATAATTCTAATTTGTGTAAAGAAGAAAAGGCGACGATCACTCCGGCTTTTCTGGTTATCGATTAATTTATTGACAATCTCTAATCAATCTCTGAGACAGGCGCGCCAAATATTATCAACCTTCAGTAATATATTTCTCAATCTCACGATTGAAGTCATCGCCACGATCTGAATTCGTCATAAAAACATATCCAAGCTTCTTGTCTTTAAAAAACATCATACCTGATTGGAATCCGCCATTATTACCACCGTGCTCATAACGTGTACCATAAGGTGTTGGTTCAATGGCGATGCCCAGCCCCCATGCTGTTTCCCCTGTGAGCTTCCGTGTTTCTGACCCCTCTGGAATCTGTGCCTGTTCTTTAAGCATTTCTTCTAAAAGTGCAGACGTAAGCCCTTCTCCGTTCATTAATGCAAGCATGAAGCGCGCATACTCTAATGCGTTCGTATGCAGACGACCAGCTGCACCGAATGTCTGGGGTGTGTCTTCGGGGAATGAGCGGGGCCATCCATCATCTGATGTTTTGCCGTTCCGGTGTCCTGTCA
>CAZEFU010000274.1:0-3109 GCA_964511515.1 uncultured Wenzhouxiangellaceae bacterium | reverse complement strand
ATGACACTAAAGGTGCTCATGTTCCAGGAGAGCTAGTATCTCTTGAGCACAACTTGCATGAGCTACGTTTATTTAAATCCAAAGATGAAATAAAGGCTATGCGCAAAGCTGCCAAAGTAGCAGTGAAGGCGCATGTGGCAGCGATTAAATGTACCACTGCAGCTAAGAATGAAGCCGAATTACACGCTGAGCTTCTACGCGTGTTTTACCGCAATCAATGTCGCTGGTCATATCAAGCAATAGTTGGTGCGGGCGATAATGCTTGCGTGTTGCACTATATCGACAATAATCAACCAATCAAAGATGGCGACCTGATTCTTATGGACGCCGGTTGTGAATATCATGGTTATGCCTCCGATATCACCCGTACTTTTCCAGCAAATGGGATCTTTAGTCCCGAGCAAAAGGCAATATATGAACTGGTCTTAAAATCCCAGCTAGCTGCATTGGAGCAAGTTCAGCCAGGTAAGCAATGGCTGGATGCACACAAAGCAGTAGTACGGACACTAACAACTGGTCTTATCGAGCTGGGTTTGCTAGAAGGGGAGGTAGATGAGCTTATCGATCTGGAAGCCTATAAAGAATTTTATATGCACAAAACTGGGCACTGGCTAGGGCTGGATGTGCATGATGTTGGCGACTACACCATCGATGGAGAGTCGCGTCACCTTGAAGCGGGCATGGTATTAACTGTTGAACCAGGCCTGTATATTGCCCCTGATTGTGAATCAGTAGAGCCACGCTGGCGCGGTATTGGTGTGCGGATTGAAGATGATGTGGTAGTTACCCGTGATGGACATGATGTGCTAAGTAAAGATCTACCTAAAAGCGTAGAGGAGATTGAACGCCTAATGGCGGGTTAAATATGCCTAAGCTAACGCATAATTTTGATCTGGTAATAGTTGGCGGCGGTCTGGCTGGTGCATCTTTGGCGCTTGCATTAGCGCAGAGCAAGTTTTCTGTGGCTATGATTGAGGCTGTGGCGCCGCAGGCGAGCGAGCAACCAAGCTACGATGATCGCACTCTTGCACTAGCCTGGACTTCTTGTCGAATATTACAGGGTTTGGGTGTTTGGGATGAGCTTCAAGCCAGCGCAACCGCAATCAAGCAAATTCATGTAAGTGAGTTAAATAGGCCAGCCCAAGTTCAGTTAACCGCCAGTGAATTGGGGTTTGCGAGTTTCGGTGCAGTAATCGAGGCCCGTGCAATTGGCAACGCTTTGCTTAAACGGCTCCTGACTGCAAGCAATGTTAGTAGTTTTTGCCCCGCAAAATTAACTGCTATTAAGCCCCATAACGACCATGTAATTCTTAACTGCGAAACAGAATCTGGCGAGATAGAGCTCAAGGCAGGTCTAGTAGTGGCAGCAGATGGTGCGCGTTCCAGTGTGCGCGAGATGCTCTCTATTCCAACTGAAATTCACGACTACCAACAAACTGCAGTAATTGCCAATGTGACCCCAGAAAAACCTCATCAACAGCGTGCCTTCGAGCAGTTCACGCCTACTGGACCATTAGCGATTTTGCCGCATGTAGGTGGTCGCTGTGGAATGGTCTGGACTGTGCCCCGGGGTGAGGAAACCGCTCTGATGGAACTCCCAGATCAACAGTTGCTGGATTCATTAAACCAACGGTTAAGCAATAAAACCCGTGAGTTGTTAGGCGATTTTGTTAAAGTTGGTAGACGCACAGCATACCCGCTCTATCTGGTTCAGCCGCAAAGTAATATTTCCAAACGAGTAGTATTAATCGGCAATGCGGCACATGCTATTCATCCAAATTCAGCTCAAGGCTTTAACTTGGCCTTGCGTGATGCTGTAGCGTTAGCTGAGATGTTGATTGAATCAGGTGCTACCGATATTGGTAGTGCTGAGTTTTTACAAGAATTCGACCAATGGCGGCAACCAGATCAACAACGAACCATTGAGTATTCAGATGGCCTTGCGCGTCTATTTGCCAATCCCGGTTGGCTTGCCAAAATGTTACGCGGTGGTGGCATGGCCTTACATCAACTATTCCCACCTTTAAAACGCAAGCTCGCACTATCAGCAATGGGTTTTCGGGGGCGCCTGCCCAAGCTTGCCCGAGGTGGGGCTATAAATACAGGAGACTCAATATGAGTGCCACCTACGATATCTGTGTAGTTGGTGGCGGCATGGTGGGAGCAGCCCAAGCTGCACTGCTATCCCGCGCTGGATTCAGCGTTGCCTTGTTGGAAGCTCATCGCCCCTCAGAATTTGATCCAAACCTGGATTATGGCCTTCGCGTATCAGCCATATCAGCAGGCTCGCGTGCGGTGCTAGAGCAAACTGGTAGCTGGAAATGCATTCAACGCCAACGCCATTGCGCTTATCGAGAAATGCATGTTGAAGAACAGGGTTCTGAAAAAGGTCTGGACTTTCTTGCCGATGATTTTGGGCGGGATGCGCTAGGCTACATTGTTGAAAATAATCTCATTCAAGATTGCCTGTGGAAGAGCTTGGAAGCTGCAGGTGATGTAGATATTTATTGCCCGGACAAACTCGCAGAACTGCAACAGGATGCGACTGGAGTAAATGTAACTTTAGCTTCCGGCAAACAACTGCATTGTAAAGTGCTGGCAGCTGCCGATGGTGCACTCAGCATGGTGCGCAAAATGGTAGGTATCGACCAGCGAATTTGGGAATACAATGAGCAAGGTTTGGTGGCTGTTATTGAAACTGAGCAGTCCAACCCAGGAATTGCATGGCAGCGATTCTTGCCGGGTGGACCGCTGGCTTTGCTGCCGCTAAGTGATGGTCGCTCATCGATTGTATGGACCCAAGCTGATGCTGATGCCAAGCGTAGATTAGAGTTACCCGAAGCGCAATTTATGGAGGAACTTACCGAGGCTTGCCGAGGAATATTTGGCAAGGTGATCGGGGTTTCCCCAAGAGCTGCATTTCCTCTGCGAACACGAATCTCTGAACATTTTCTCAGTGGCCGAGTGGTACTACTAGGTGATGCAGCTCATGCTGTTCATCCGTTGGCAGGACAAGGAGTTAACCTAGGTTTGTTAGATGCCGCAGCTCTTACTGAAAGCCTGTTAGCAGCTGATAAAAATTCTCTGGATCGAGCATTACGTCACTACG